>NZ_JBQSWK010000012.1:0-120409 GCF_052377065.1 Brachybacterium sp. AOP42-C2-15 | reverse complement strand
CGATAACGATGCCGAAGGCGATGCCGATGCCGATGCCGATAGCGATGCCGCCGAACACCCCACCGTAGACTCGCCTTCGACCGCTTGCGCGTCCGATGCCGATCCCGGCTCACGACTGTTCCGCCCCGGATGACTCGTAGGAGTCCCGGACGACTCGTAGGAGTTCTGTGATGTCTGCCCTCACCCTGCCCGCGCTCCCGTTCCCGCTCGAACCGTCGCGGGTGCCATGGGAAGTTGTCGGAGAGGACGAGCTGCGGGCCACCTCCGAGGCCAGAACCGACATCTTCATCGCGCCGTTCCCCGGCGCGGAGCCCACGCTCAATGCGGGGACGCTGTTCGGTACAGCGCCGGAGGGCGACTTCCAGCTCAGCGCACGGGTCACGGTCGGCTTCCACTCGAAGTTCGATGCCGGGGTGCTGATGCTCTGGCACGACGAGGAGCACTGGGCGAAGCTGTGCTTCGAGGCCGCCCCGGACGGCAGCACGACCGTGGTGTCGGTGGTCAACCGCAAGGTCTCCGATGACGCGAACGCGATGATCGTCGAGGGCGAGCAGGTGTGGTTGCGGATCAGCCGGATCGATGGCATCTACGCGTTCCACAGCTCGTTCGACGGTCTGCGGTGGGACATGGTGCGTCTCTTCGCCCTCGACTCCCCCGCTTCTCTGCAGATCGGCTTCGAAGTGCAGTCGCCGACCGGCGAGGGCTGCGACGTCGTCTTCGACCAGATCTCTTTCACCGCAACGCGCCTGGAGGATCAGCGCGACGGCTCCTGAGCGCGCCCGGCAACATGCAGCCAGGTCTCTGAGCCGGCCGGGGCTTGCTGAGGCCCGCTGCAGCGTCCTCAGCGCGACGGGCCCCGGGCTCCGCACCTCCTGCGTCTATCGAGCCGCAGAGCATCGCCCAGCCTCTGCCTGGGGGTGGCCGTGACGAGGTGCTGATCGGCGAGGTGCGAAGGGTCCAAGTCCTCGTGCCGAACGGACTCTGCCAGGCCGAGCTGCGTCTGCAGAGCCGAACCCATCTGCTCTCACCGCACTTGGCCGCTCGTCGCCCCGGTCGACACCGAGAGCCTGGCCTGGGTCAGCCGGTGGACAGGAAGGTCAGACCGTGCGAAGGCGGTCCCCGCGATCGAGCATAAAACTAGGGCCCCTGATCAGCATTTCTGCTGGCCAGGGGCCCTATCTCGTAGCGGGGGCAGGATTTGAACCTACGACCTCCGGGTTATGAGCCCGGCGAGCTACCGAACTGCTCCACCCCGCGTCGACATGTGTAACTCTACGACCCCCTCGCCCCCACGTCCAACCGAGAGTGGTCGAACGTGTGCCATGACACGTTCATAGGCCGTTCACCTGCCTGGACGCCGGAACGCCCGGCCGGATCCGGCGTGGGCCGGCGCCGGTCGGGCGTCCTGGGAGGGATGGTCAGCGACGGATCAGCCGCCCCCGCCATCGGAGGGCTGGGCCGGCACTCCGGTGCCGCCGAGCTCCTTGTTCGCCTCGATCGCACGGTTCAGCGCATCACTGAGACGTGTCTGCGCGTCGCCATAGGCGGCCCAGTTCCCACTGGCCATCGCAGTCTCGGCATCCGTGACCGCGGTGTCCATATCCGTGAGGGCTTGGTCCAGGCGCTCCTGAGCGGTCCCGGCAGCGGGCGGCGGGGCCTGCTGCCCTTCCTCACCCTCGGCCGGAGCCTGCTCGCCCTCATCGACAGTGCCGTCACCCGTCTCGGTGTCAGCAGTGCCGGAGGGTGCGTCAGGGTCGACGACCTCGGCATCACCGGCGTCGGCGCCCGAGTCACCGCCGAAGACGAGGTCCAGCGCCTCGTCGAGCGTCGGCGCGAAGCCGATCTTCTCGCCGAAGGAGACCAGCACCATCTGCAGCAACGGGTACTGGGTACCGCCGCCGGTCTGCGAGGACTGCAGATAGACGGGCTGCACGTAGAGCAGGCCGCCGCCCACCGGGAGGGTGAGCAGGTTGCCGTTGATGACCTCGGAGTTTCCGGACTTCAGCAGGTTCAGCGCCTGGGAGACGTTCGGCTCCGCGTTGAAGGTGGCCTGCACCTGGCCAGGGCCGTTGACCGGGTTCGAGGCCGGCAGCACGAGCAGCGTCATGTCACCGAAGCTGTCGGCGGGGTTCCCTTCGGCGTTCCCGGTCTCCGAGTCCACGGCGAGATAGCCCGTGAGCACGTTCTGGCCGTCGGAGGGGATGAAGCTCGAGGAGAGCATGAACCGCGGGTTCTCCGCGTCAGGCATCTGCATCGTGAGGTACATCGGCGGCTGCGGGGCCTGCTGGCCCGTGGTGCCATCGGTGTTGGTCGGCGCCGGGACGGTGGGATCCGGCGGCACCTGCCAGAAGTCCTGCTGGGTGAAGAAGTCATCCGCGTCGGTGACGTGGTACGTCGACAGGATCTCGCGCTGGGACTTGAAGTAGTCCGCGGGATAGCGCAGGTGCGACATCAGATCGCCGCTGATCTCGGAGGCCGGGCGCAGCGCCTCCGGGAACACCTCAGCCCAGGCCTTCAGGATCGGGTCCTCGGTGTCCCACGTGTAGAGGGTCACCGAGCCGTCGAAGGCGTTCACGACCGCCTTGACGGAGTTGCGCATGTAATTCGCCGAGCGTTCACGGTTGGCGGCCGTGTTGTTCGGATTGGTCTGGGAGTCGTTGACCGTCTGGTCCAGATCCACAGACTGGGCGTACGGATATTCCGTGGTGGTGGTGTAGCCGTCGACCACCCACACCAGCTGATCATCGACCACGGCCGGATACATCTCGGAGTCCAGCGAGAGGAACGGTGCGACCTCACGGACCCGATGCTGAGGGTCGCGGTCATAGAGGATCTGTGACTCCTCGTTGAGGTAGTTGGAGATCAGAATGTTGGGATCGCGGAACTTGATCGCGTACAGCAGCTGGTTGAAGAAGCTGCCCACCGCGGGCCCACCATCACCCTGGAAGGTGTTGTAGACCTGGTCCCCGCCCTCCTCGTCATCGGTGCTGCCACGCTGGTAGTCGAACTCCTCGGGCTCGCTGCCCTCAGGAGCGCCGACGACCGAATAGTCCGGGGAATGGCGACCGAAGTAGACGCGCTCCTCGTGCTCGCTGAACGCGCCGCTGCCCGGCACGCCGGACTGCAGGAAGCTCGGCTCGCCATCGGCGTTGCGACGGTTGCCGTAGGCGGCGGCGGTGCCGTAGCCGTGGGTGTAGATGACGTGCTGATCCACCCAGGAACGATCGGCGAGACCGAACTTGTCCGGCCGCAGCTCACGAACGCCGATCACGGTGTCCTGCAGCTCGCCGTCGATCTCGTAACGGTCCACGCTGAGCACCTCGTCGAAGCCCCAGTACTGGCGGTTCGCCTCACGCTGCTCGAAGGTCGGCGAGATGATGTTGGGATCCATCAGTCGGATCTGCGCGGTGGTCGAAGCATCCTCACGCAGCGCCCCCGGCTCAGCATCGGTAGTGGCCGTGTACGGGACCTCGTTGACATCGTCGAGGTTGAACGCGGTGCGAGTGGCGTCGATGTTGTTCTGGATGTAGGGCTGCTCGAGCGCACGCTCGTTGGGCTGGACCTGGAACTGTTGGATGGCCCACGGGTAGAGGTTCCCGACCACCAAGGTGGAGAGGATCATCAGGCCCGCGCCGATCGCGGGGATGCGCCAGTCGGAGCGGAAGATCCACACCACGAACATCGCCGCCACCACGATCGAGGCGATCGCGAGGATGGTCTGCGCGGGCAGGATGGCGTTGTGGTCCGCGTAGGAGGCGCCTTCGAAGCGTGTATGGACGGCAGTGAGCAGGTCATAGCGCTGGAACCAGTGGCCAGCGCCGAGCAGCAGCACATAGATCGTGGCCAGCACTCCGAGATGCCGCCGTGCGGACCGGGTGACCTCGAGCCCGCTGTCCTGACCCCAGCTGACGCCGCCATAGATGAAGTGACCGATCACGGCGCCGACGATCGAGACCAGCAGCACGAACTGCCCGAAGGAGATCAGCATGTCGATGAGTGGCAAGGTGAAGACGTAGAACGAGATGTCATTCTCGAAGATCGGATCGACCTGGCCGAAGTCCTGGGGGTGCAGGAAAAGCTGCACGTCCTTCCAGCCCCGTGACAGAGCCAGCCCGCCGAAGGCACCGATCACGACCGGAGCACCGTAGGTGAGCCCACGGCGCAGCGGATCCACGGCGGCGCGGAACTGCTCGAGCGCCTCCTGCTCACGAGTGACCGGCGGGTACACGGGACGCCTGGTGTAGGCCATGCGCAGGCTGAGGAACAGCGGGACTGCGAACACGATGAAGCCGACCAGGAACAGGAGCGCCTGGGTGATCCAGCGGGTCATGAGCACATCGGTGAACTCGAGCTGGTCCATCCAGAGGTACTTGGTCCAGATCTCGGAGGCGAGGACCAGCAGGACGATCAGCAGCGCGAGGATGCCGATGGTGATCGCCAGCGGCGAGATCCGCCGGGGACCACCAGAGCTCGCGTCAGGGGCCGGTCGTGGGCGCGGCCGTGGCATGTCGCCGAACGGGGCGGAGAAACTCACAGATAACCTCAGGTGCCTCGGTGCCGGAGCCCGTGATCACATCGCCTGCTGGGCAGGGGACGAGACTCCGGTATCCGGGTACAGTGTGGTGCCGCCGCGAGACGCGACGGTCCACCCATTCTGTCAGGCCGAACCTGTGAGGGACCTCTCGATCCGATGACGACTCCGGCCCCGGACCCACTCGACGCCTCCACCGCCGCGCTTGCCGCTGCGGTTCTCGAGGTCGCCCGCCATGTGGAGGGCAGCGTTCTGCCCGCACCACGCCTGTTCGCCCTGGCCCGCAGCGCGGAGCTGATGGCAGCCTCCCCGTCGCTCGCCGCGCTGCTCGGCGCGGCAGACGGCGAAGCCGGCGCCCCCGACGATCTCCATCTCACGCCGATCGATCTCGACGACGGCTCCCCCACCGCGGCTGATCCGCTCGCCGTGCTCGAGTCGGCGCAGTGGCCGGAGCTGGCTGCGGGCGGGGCGATCGTCTGCGACCTCGCACCGTCCGCGTGGAGCGCCCGCGATGACGAGAAGGACCAGAAGCTGCCCAGCGGCAGCTCCTTGCGAGTGGTCGTGGCTGCGCTGGCCGACGGCACCACCTGGTCTGCGGTGCAGCGCAGCGACAAGGACGACTACGTCCTCGGCGCCGCGCTGCTGCCGGAGATCTCCCAGGCTCTCGTCCAGACCCTGCAGGCCGCCGACTGAGACCGGTGGTGAGTCGAGCTCAGAAGACCGACGCATAGGAGTCGTCGTTCGACCCCTCCTCCACGGTCGTCGCCTCGTCGTCTCCGGTCGATGTGTCAGCCTCGACTGCCGTTCCCGCGGGCAGGACCTCCCCGGTGTTCGGATCCATATCGGGCACATCCACCGACCGCAGAGGGCGGGCGAAGCTGGTGCTGCCGAAGGTGAGGTCGTGGCCGATTGCCTCTGCCTGGATGTTCAGAGAGTGGCGGGCGGTGTTGTCCTCACCGGTCCACTCGGAGGTGTTCAGCCGGCCGGTGACGATGAGCGGCTGACCCTTGCGCACCGAGGCGAGCAGGTTGCGCGCCAGCTGTTTCCGAGCGAACACGGTGACGAATTCGGTCTTGCGGTCGGTGAAGTCCTGCGCGGACGAGTTGTAGTAACGCCCGGTGACCGCGACCCGCACCTTGGCGGTGACGGATCCGTCGTCCTGCGGATGTGAGGTGGGGTCGGCGGTGGCGTTGCCCATGATGGTGGTCTGGATATCCCGCATGGCGGTGTCCTTCCTCAGGTACCGGGACTTTCCCGGCCTCGGCTCCCTGCCGATGCCCTCAGCGTCGCGGTCGCGCCCCGTCGCTTCCAGTGCAGAGCGATTCCTGTGGACGAAGCGGCTCTGTGGAGGAACGGTCGGGCGGGAGTGAGGTGCGGACAGCGCAGCGGCCGGCCCCTCCGTGGAGGGACCGGCCGCTGTCATCCCGGACACGGGCCGGTGACGGCCCGCGCAACGAGGTGGATCAGACGCTGAATCGGATCCGGCACTGAGTCGGATCCGACGCCGAGCCGGATCAGGCGCTGGTGCTGATCATGCGCCGGAGCAGGTCAGGCCTTGGGGATGACCAGGCCGGAGGCGTTGCTCGTCGCGTTCTCGAACCGCGCCTGAACATCGGCCCAGTTCACGATGTTCCAGACCGCCTTGACGTAGTCAGCCTTCACGTTCTGGTAGTCCAGGTAGAAGGCGTGCTCCCACATATCGAGCTGGAACAGCGGGATCGTTGCGACCGGCACACCGTTCTGCTGATCGTAGAACTGCTCGATCACGAGGTTCCCGCCGAGCGGCTCGTATGCCAGCACAGCCCACCCCGAGCCCTGGATGCCCAGCGCCGCCGCGGTGAAGTGCGCACGGAACGCATCGAACGAGCCGAAGAACTCATCGATCGCCTGCGCGAGCTCACCGGTGGGCTTGTCGCCACCCTCGGGCGAGAGGTTCTTCCAGAAGATCGAGTGGTTCGTGTGACCACCGAGGTTGAACGCGAGGTCCTTCGAGAACTGGTTCACGGTCCCGAAATCATTCGCCTCGCGAGCCGCGGCAAGCTTCTCCAGCGCCGTGTTCGCGCCCTTGACGTAGGTCGCGTGGTGCTTGGAGTGGTGCAGCTCCATGATCCTGCCCGAAATCGAGGGATCCAGCGCGCCGTAGTCGTAATCGAGATCAGGAAGCGTGTACTCCGCCATGTGGATCATCCCTTCGTCGTGTGGTGCGCGGGGCCAGCTGGTGCGGGACCCGCCGTGCCATCCATCCTGCCACGATGGACTGCGAGTTGGCAGGGTCGCCAGCATCCGCCTCTTCCCCAGCACGGAGTACGGCCGACGCGCGGCGGCGTGTGGGCCCTGCGGGCCACAATGGGTCAATGGCCCTGTCTCGCCGCGCTCTCCCCTCGTTCTTCTCTGCTGCCACCGCGACGTGGTTCGCCGAGTCGTTCGAGTCGCCCACCCCAGCGCAGTCGGCTGCGTGGGAGGCGATCGAGCGCGGTGATGACACGCTGGTCGTCGCACCGACCGGCTCGGGCAAGACTCTCGCCGCCTTCCTCACCGCGATCGATCGCCTGGCGACGTCACGCGCCGAACGGCAGCCGACCATTGCTGCGAATACCGGATCCGGGCGCGGCCTCACCCGGGTCCTGTACCTCTCCCCCTTGAAGGCCCTCGGCGTCGATGTCGAGCGGAACCTGACCTCGCCCCTGGTGGGCACGGCACGGGCGGCGGAGCGGCTGGGAACGCCCCGCTCCGCGATCAACGTGGGCGTGCGCACCGGGGACACGCCGGCCGCCGAGCGTCGGCGGCTGATCTCCCATCCCCCGGAGATCCTGATCACCACTCCCGAGTCACTGTTCCTGATGCTCACCTCCCAGGCGCGCGAGACGCTCCGCGGGGTGGACACGGTGATCCTCGACGAGGTGCATGCGGTCGCGGGGACGAAGCGGGGCGTGCACCTCGCACTGTCGCTGGCCCGGCTCGATGCGCTGCTCGAGGCGCCTGCCCAGCGCATCGGGCTCTCCGCCACCGTCGAACCGGTCCAGGAGGTCGCCGATTTCCTCACCGGCTCCGGCCGTGTCCGCGAGGTGACCGTGGTGAGACCGGAGTCGACCAAGCGCTGGGACATCACCGTGACGCTCCCGGTGCGCGATCTGCAGGCGATCGAGCCTCCCGCCGATGCGGTCGACGACGAGGACGTGTCCGGCACCATCTGGCCGCATGTCGAACGTGCCGTGCTCGAGGAGGTCCTCGCACATCGTTCGACCATCGTCTTCACGAACTCCCGCAGCCAGGCTGAGCGCCTGACCGGCAAGCTCAACCGCCTGCACGCGCGGCGGTCCGCCGCCGATGGAGCCCCGGAGCCTGCTGGAGATGAGCTCGAGGACATCGCCCGCGCCCATCACGGCTCGATGTCCAAGGAGGTGCGCGCTGGGATCGAGGAGCAGCTGAAGTCCGGGACGCTGCGCTGCGTGGTCGCGACCTCGTCGCTCGAGCTCGGGATCGACATGGGCGCGGTGGACCTGGTCCTGCAGGTCGCCGCGCCGATGTCCGTCTCGAGCCTGCTGCAGCGGGTGGGTCGCGCGGGACATGACGTCGGTGCGGTCTCCCACGGTTCCCTGCATCCGTTGCACGCCGCAGATGTGCTGCGCTCCGCCGTCGCGGTGCAGGAGGCGGTCGCGGGCAGGATCGAGCCGCTCTCCGTGCCGCGCAACGCTCTGGACGTGCTCGCCCAGCACACCGTCTCGGCCGCCGCGATGGATGATCTGCAGGTCGAGGACTGGTTCGACCTGATCCGCACCGCGCATCCCTACCGGGCGCTGCCCCGCTCCGCCTTCGACCAGACCATCGATCTGCTGGCCGGCCGCTATCCCTCCACCGACTTCTCCGAGCTCCGGCCGCGGCTCGTGCACGACCACGAGACCGGGACCCTGTCGGGCCGTCCCGGCGCCCAGCGCCTCGCGGTCACCAGCGGCGGCACGATCCCCGACCGCGGCCTGTACCCGGTGCATCTGGTCGCGAGCGAGGACGATTCGCAGCCGCGGCGGGTGGGCGAGCTGGACGAGGAGATGGTCTACGAGTCCCGTCGCGGGGATGTGATCACGCTGGGCACCACGAGCTGGCGGATCGAGGAGATCACCGCTTCGCGCGTCACCGTCTCCCCCGCCTTCGGCATGAGCGGGCGGATCCCCTTCTGGCATGGCGACGGCGACGGGCGCCCGGCGAGCCTCGGCCGAGCGATCGCGACGGCGCAGGCGGAGCTCGCCGGAGCCGACCGCACCGACGCCGCTGCCCGCCTGGCCGCGCTCGGCCTCGATGAGAACGCCCGCACCGTGCTGCTGGACCACCTGGCCGAGCAGCAGCAGGTCACCGGCGTGGTTCCCGGGCCGCAGCAGCTCGTCGTCGAGCGGTTCCTCGACGAGCTCGGCGACTGGCGGGTGGTGCTGCACTGCGCCTACGGGCAGCGGATCACCGGTCCCTGGGCGCTCGCGGTCGGTGCCCGGGTGGAGGAGCGGTACGGCCTGGACGGCCAGGTGATGGCGGCCGATGACGGGATCGTGCTGCGCATTCCCCACGGTGAGGAGCCGCCCGGCGCGGACCTGTTCGTGTTCACTCCGGAGGAGATCGAGGAGGAGGTGCGCCGTCTGGTGGGCTCCTCCGCCCTGTTCGCGGCCCGGTTCCGCGAGTGCGCGGCCCGTGCCCTGCTGTTGCCGCGGCGGGATCCGAACCAGCGCGCGCCGCTGTGGCAGCAGCGGCAGCGCTCCGCCCACCTGCTCGAGGTGGCGCGGCCGCACCCGGACTTCCCGATTATGCTCGAGGCGGCGCGCGAGTGCCTGCAGGACGTCTACGACCTGCCCGCCCTGGTGGAGCTCATGGGGCAGATCGGCGGGCGCCGGGTGGAGGTGCGCGAGGTCGAGACCCCCTCCCCCTCGCCCTTCGCGCGCTCGCTCCTGTTCGGCTATCTCGCCCAGTTCATCTACGACGCCGACGCACCGCTGGCCGAGCGC
Source organism: Brachybacterium sp. AOP42-C2-15 (assembly GCF_052377065.1). Lineage (NCBI taxonomy): Bacteria > Bacillati > Actinomycetota > Actinomycetes > Micrococcales > Dermabacteraceae > Brachybacterium > Brachybacterium sp. AOP42-C2-15. The sequence goes on along the minus strand of NZ_JBQSWK010000012.1, from coordinate 110,893 downwards.
CGCACCGCCGCACTCGCCCTGGACCAGTCGCTGCTCGCGGAGCTGCTGGGCACGGTGAGCCTGCGCGAGCTGCTGGATGCCGAGGTGATCGCCGAGGTGGAGCAGCGCCTGCAGGGCCTCACCGCCGAGCGTGCCCTCCATGGCACCGAGCAGATCGCCGACACGCTGCGGCGCCTCGGCCCGCTCACCCGCACCCAGCTCGCCGAGCGCAGCGCCGAGGGCCTCGATCTGGGGGCCGCGCTCGACGAGCTGCGGGATGCCCGGCGGATCATCACGGTGCGCCTGGCCGGGGCGGAGCATCTCGCCGCGGTCGAGGACGCAGGGCTGCTGCGTGACGCGCTCGGCACCGCGCTGCCGCCTGGCATTCCGCAGGCCCATCTCGCCCCCGTGGATCGGGCCGTCGCGCAGCTGCTCTCCCGCTGGGCGCGCGGCCGCGGGCCGTTCCTCGCCGGCGAGCCGGTTGACGTCTTCGGCCTGGCTCCTGGTGTCGCGCGCAGCGCCCTCGAGCAGCTCGCCTCCGAACGGGCGCTGCAGCAGGGCGAGTTCACGCCTGGCCGCGAGGGCGAGGAATGGGTCGATGCGGAGGTGCTGCGGCGCATCCGTCGGGCGAGCCTCGCCGCCTCGCGGCGCGAGATCGCGCCGGTGCCCGGTCCCGTCTACGCACAGTTCCTCGGGCAGTGGCAGCACCTGGCGGGTCGACGGCCCGACGGCCGACGGGAGAGTGCGCACTGGCGCGGCCGGGACGGCCTGCTCTCGGTGATCGACCAGCTCACCGGGGTGTCCCTGCCGCTGTCGGCCTGGGAGTCCCAGGTGCTGCCGGCGCGGCTGCCGGAGATCACCCCCGCGATGCTCGACGCGGCCTTCGCCTCCGGAGAGCTGGTGTGGACCGGGCACGGCCGACTCGGCGGGGACGACGCCTGGATCCGGCTCCATCTCGCTGACGCTCTGCCGCTGGGCCTGGACGCGACCGCGCTCGAGGAGGCCGCGGCGGATCTCGCAGACGGCTCCCCCGCAGCCCGGATCCTCGCGCTGCTGCGCGGCACACCCGGGGCGCTGCGGCACGGGGAGATCCTCACCGCGCTCGCGGACCAGGGCCAGGCGCTCGAGCCCGCCGCGGTGCACGAAGCGCTGTGGGACCTGGCCTTCCGTGCCCTGATCACCAACGATTCCTTCGAGGCGCTGCGCAGCTATGGCCGCGGCTCGGCCCCGAAGTCCGCGGCGCGCGGCGCGGGACGCTCCCGTCCGCTCACCCGGCGCGGGGCGGCACGGCTGTCGGCCGCGATGCTGCGTCAGGGCGCTAGCTCGGTCTCCGAGCTCGTGGCCGGTCCCGTCGGCGCGGGGCGCTGGTCCGCCGTGCGGGTCGAGGGCGTGGACCCCTCAGCTCGGGCCGCGGCGATCGCGACGCTGCTGCTGGACCGGCACGGGGTGGTCACCCGCGGGGCGATGGACGTCGAGGACGTCCCCGGCGGTTTCGCCGCGGTGTACCGCGTGCTCGGAGCGCTCGAGGAGAACGGTGCCTGCCGCCGCGGCTACTTCATCGACGGGCTCGGCGCCTCGCAGTTCGCGCCTGTCGAGGCGGTGGACCGTCTGCGCGACCGGGACCGAGAGGCGGAGACGGGACGAGGCGGCGAGGAAGGAGAGAGCGGCCCGTCGGCCGACGCCCTCTGCGTCGCACTCGCCGCGACCGACCCCGCGAACCCCTACGGTGCGGCGCTCCCCTGGCCTCCGCTCACGATCCCGCCGCCCGATGGCGCGACCGCCCGCCCCGCCCGTCGCGCCGGGGCGCTCGTGCTGCTGGCCGACGGGCAGGTAGCAGCCTTCGTCGACAAGGGCGGCAAGCACCTGCTGTGGTGGGCCGACGACTCGGCGACCCAGGGGCTCGCCGCACAGCTGGTGCGGGCGATCGCCGAGGACTCCCGCCTGCCGCAGCTGCGGCTCGAACGGATCAACGGCCACCCGATCGACGCCGCCGCGGTCACCTCGATCGGTGAGGCGCTCGTGGCGGGCGGCAGCTACCGCTCGCCGCGCTCGATCCGGCTCAGGGCGGGCGATCGCTGATGCCGGGAAGTCTGCTGATGGTAGGACATCTGCTGATGCCTGAGAGGGACTGCTGATGCCCGAAGGTGACACCGTCGCCCGGCAGTGCCGGATTCTGCATGACGCCCTCGCCGGGGCGGTCCTGACCACATGTGATCTCCGGGTCCCGCGCTCCGCGACCGCCGACCTCGTCGGCTGGCGTGTGCACGAGGTGCGGCCACGTGGCAAGCACCTGCTGATGCGGCTGCTGCCACCGGTCCCGGGACCGGCGCCGCTGACCCTGCACACCCACCTCATGATGGACGGGATCTGGCACGTGAACGGGAAAGCCCTGCGCTCGAGCGACACCAGTGCCGGGCCCCGACCTGCGGACACGATCCGCGTGCTGCTCACCGCCCAGCACGAGGACGGCCGCGAGGCCCGTGCGATCGCCTACGACGTCAAGCAGGTGCGCCTGGTGCGCACCGCCGACGAGGATTCGCTCGTGGGCCATCTCGGCCCGGATCTCCTGGATCCCACGTGGGACGAGGACGCAGGGCTGCGCGACCGCGCCATCGTGAACCTGGCTGCGGACCCCGAACGCCCGATCGGGCTCGGGCTGCTCGATCAGCGCAACCTCGCCGGCATCGGCAACATCTACCGCAGCGAGCTTTGCTTCCTGCGCCGTGTCCACCCCGCCGCCCCGACCGGTGCCGCGGGCGACCTCGGCGAGTTCGTTGATCTCGCACGTCGGCTCCTGGTGCTGAACCAGGCCCGTTCGGTGCGGGTCACCACCGGCGGGATGCTGGGCCGGGACGGGGACCTGTGGGTCTACGGACGCGGCGGGAAGCAGTGCCGCCGCTGCCGCGCCCGGATCGAGCGAGGGGACCTCGCTGACCCGAGGCTGGAGGGGGCGGAGGCGCGGGTGCTGTGGTTCTGCCCGCGGTGCCAGGCCGGTCCCGGCGCTCCGCTACCGGGAGGGCGTCTACCGGGAGGGCGGCGGCAGGACACCGGCGCTCGGGGCGGTCGGCGCCGGTGGGCGGGTAGCGAGTAGCGAGTAGCGAGTAGCAGGTAGCCCTCGCCGCTCAGGAGAGGATCCGCCGAGGCTGCCCCGCCCCGTCCGTCCCGAGCCAGCCGCGCAGGATCAGCACCAGCGCCGCACCCGAGAGAATCCCATCGGCGATCCCCGGGGGCAGCAGGAAGACCATCAGCACCAAGGTGACCAGGCACATCATGAGTGACAGAGCGAGGCCCCAAAGCCGGTTCCGCCACAGCGCTACCGCGCCGAGGATCCGCAGCACCGCGAACACGCCGCTGAGCAGCATCATCGGGTAGAGATTCTCCTGGAGGTAGCCGAGGGCGAAGATCTCAGTACGCTCGGTGATCACCTCCGGGGGGATGTCGAGTGCGAGCAGGCACAGGACTCCGAGGAACACCGTGGCCTCCATGAGGATGCCCTGCATCAGGATCAGGACCGCAGCGGCGCGCAGCTGACGATGACGGGAACGGGCGGAGTCAGGAACCATGGACTCAGAGAAGCATCACCTCCATCGGTGCCGGGGGCCGGTCCGCACGATGGGAGGGCCGGATCCTCGGTAGACTCATCCGCCGTCAGCCTCCATAGCTCAATGGATAGAGCAACGGCCTTCTAATCCGTAGGTTGCAGGTTCGAGTCCTGCTGGGGGCACTGCTGACCAGGCACTATGCCTGATCAGACCGCTCGAAGATGGCGCTTTTCGGGAGCCGTTGGCTCAATGGTTGGCTTTTTCCGTCCAGCTCGTGCCAGCTGGAGCAGGTTCCCGGCATCCTTCGGGGCGGTCACGGAGTCCGCATAGGTGCGCAGGGTGAACGAAGCGTCTCCGTGGCCGACATGGGCGGCAACCTGGTTAGGCGACATGCCAGCGTTGAGGAGATCGGTGACCACCGTCTTACGGAATGTGTGCGTCGTGGCCCACGGCACGTTCACGTCCTCGTGATCGAACACATGCCGCATCGCATCGTTGACGTTGGACTGATCCCGCCAGGTCCCATTGATCGACGGGAACACTGCACCTTCGGGAGACATTGGCAGCGGCTTCTCCTGGCCGATCTCGGTCATGCGGGCATAGCGCTCGCGCAGCAGATCGGCAGTGTCGGAGCCGATGTAGACGAAGCGCTCACCGGCCTCCGTCTTCGTCCACGCCTGCCGGACGATGCCCTGACCCTTGACCCGGCCCAGCGTGCCGTTGATCGACACTGACGGAGACTTCCCGGTGAGCTTCACGTCCTCCCAGCGGAGCGCCAGTGCCTCGCCGATGCGAACGCCGGTGCTGAGCATGAAGCGGATCAGGTCGGCAGTGTCGTTGTCGTTGGTCCGCTTGTCCTTCTCGATGAAGGTGAGCAGGCGCTCCTGATCCTCAGCGGTGAGAGCCCGGTCAGTGTCCCTCTCGCGCAGCACCTTGCCATCCTCCAGCGCCTTGCGCTCCGTCTCCGTCTTCACCTTCGCCTCAGTGCGGCGTGAGCGCTTCACTGCACCCATGCCAGCCATCGGGCCGGGGGCGGAGACGATGCCGTAGCCAACGGCGCGCTTGAACATGCCGCCAACTACTGACTTCACACTATGCGCCGCGCCGTTGCCGTGATCGTTAGCGATGCCCTGCAACCACTCCCGCAGCTCCAGGTGTGCCAGCGAGGAAAGCTCGCGGCCGTTGAACTCGTGGCCCTCGGTGAGCACGTGATGCTTCATCGCACCGGTGTAGACGCGCATCGTCGCATCGGAGTAGTCGGAGTCGTCGGACTCGATCCATGCCAGATGAAGGGCGGCGAAACCGTCCCAGGTGGATGGGATCGACATAGCCGCATCCTTCGCCCCCATAGCCTCCAGCCTGGCGGCGTACTGTTCCCGCGCCTTGCGCTTCACCGCATCCTCAGCAACGGAACGGTTCCGGCCACGGGCCTGCACGCGGACCGGACGCCCACCATCCAGTGCGCCGTACCTGGTGTTGGCGATGTAGTAGGAGATGGCCCTGCCCGTCGCATCTTTGTTGCCGTCCTTGTCGTACGCGGTCACCTGCACCGCGCCGGCCTCGCCTGCCGCAAGTCTGTTCTTTGCCATGCCCCGAGAGTACGGCGCGAGCCAACGAATAGCAAGGTCTCAGACCGATACCGTTGCAGGTCAACAGGCCCGCCGACACCAGGGGGAAGGGGTGGGGGGTGACCCCTAGACATGTACGCAAGTCCCCCCGCTGGTCTCAGCCGGGACATTCCCGTACGGGTTTCATAGGCTCGCTACACGTCAAGACACTTCGGAGCGTCGCCGACTCAATCCGCACGGCTCGCCGCCAGGTCGAGAGTCACGTTGCCGCAGGTCAGCCCAATAGTGCTGGCGTCGGCAATAATGGCAGCCACTTCCTGAACACCGAGACTGCATCCAAGGTCGGCTTCGGCGACCGCATGATTCCCGACGTGCACCTGACGCACCATGCCGCCTACTTCGTGGCGCTGAACGTCGGCGTCGTCCCCACTGGCCCTAGAGCAGCCCGGGAATGCCTACCCCTCCGGGAGTACCCCTAGACCCTCCGGGGCGCTCCAAAGACGAGTCCTGCCATCGTCTGATGAGTGTGAGCGCCTGAGTCGGTGAGCAGCGAGGCGGCAGACATGAAGAAAGCGCCCCACCTCCAGCACTAAGCCAGGGGTGGGGCGCTTCATGGAGTTGTGGATCAGGACCAGCGGCCCCGGCGGACCTCGGAGAAGGTCATCTCATCGAGTCCGAGACGGATCAGCTCGGCGATGTCGGGGTCAGCCTTTGCCGCCACGACGCGGACAACACCGCCGATGCTCACGGCCTGGTAGGTCCGCCCGTCAACGATGAGGTGGGTCGGCTTGTTCTTCTCCGGGTACAGCGTGCCGATGGTGACTCGCACAGGGTGGTCGGGGTCGGTGGGGTTGCTCTGCTCCTGCCCGGCCTGCTGTGCGGCGGTGAGTGCGTGGCCGATGAACCGGTCCCAGTCCTGGGCGGCCTCCCTGGCGTCCGTGAGTGCCTGTGCGGCCTTCTGCTCGGCCTCGGCGATCCGGCGCTGGTACTCGGCGTGCTTGGCCTCGATGCCGTTCACTCCATCGGCGGCGAGGTCTAGCAGCTCCAGTCGCCGAAGCTCGGCGACGGCACCGGGCAGGGTGACGGACCGCAGCTCCTCCAGACGCCCGGATCGACGGGAGATCAGGCTCTCCAGCTCGGCGAGGCGGTCAAGGTCAGCAGGGGTGAGCAGTCCCTTCTCGGCGAGGTGGTCATGCTCAGCCTGGAGGGGTTCAAGCTCAGCGGCGAGAGCAGAGACGGAGGACTCGACTTCCTTGATGTACTCCTCGGCGAGGATGACAGGAGACTTCTGGGTGTTCTTCTTGGCGGTCATAGTGAACTACTTTCTATCGGTGATGTTCTTCTACTCGTCGGATAGTCGGTCGGGCTTCGCCCTCCCTCCCATCCTCCTCGTGTTCTAGTTGTTCTTCATTGAAGGTCAGCGAAGCTAAAGGTTGAAAGGAAGGAGGTTCTAAACCTTGAAGGGCTTGAACTTCCTGTTCTTCTTCGCCGCTCGTCGGAGGTTCGGTCGGCTTCGCCTCCCTCACCTCCTCCTCGCCGCCCTTCTGTTCTTCGCTGACTTCTAGGGCCAGATGCGCGATGCGGGTTCCGGGTGCCGGGGACGCCGCTGTAGAGGCGGCGTGCCGGATGCCGGATGCCGGGGCGCGATGCTGGAGGTCTACGGGCTTGCAACTGAGCTGGGTGGTTTAGAGTACGCAACCTTATGTCCCCACCTGCGGGTTTACCCTCAAAAACGGGCACGCCATGTCCGCCTGTTGCTGACACATTCAGCACTCTGTGTCAGAACGATGGGAGGTCGTCTAGGCGGCTCTCGGGCGGGCCGCAGTAAGGCTCCTGCCTGCCTCGTCGATGCGCCGCCGCTTCGCTACCCGCTGAGAGCTGGGGCGGTTATTCGCAACCCCCGCGAGGTAGATATGCCGGGCGTCTGAATCGTCGTGGAACTGTGCAGCTCGCTTGCCCTGAGCGATGGTCCGCCGGACCGTTCTCGCATCGCATCCGAGGATCGCCTCCAGCTCCCCGGAATTGAAATCGGCACGCCCGTCGGAATCGCAGCGAGCGACCGCGGCGAACCACATTCGCATTACCTTCGGCAGCTCCTCGGTATTCGCCGACTGCTCAGCATGGGGAATCACGACTTTGGACCAGCTCCGTTCCGAAATACTGGTGCGGCTGGGGATGGGCGTGACGCGCACGGCCTTGCCGTCCCGCATCAGTGCACCGCTCCCAGCGAGCACCGCCATGGTGAACACGCTCGTGTCGATCTCCTGTCCACGCGGCTTCTCCCGGTACGCCGTCAGGTCCTCGATGGTCGCGAGCCATGGCGGCGCCGTCTCTGTTATGGCGACCGTCCTGCTCGTCTGGTCTGTCATACGCTCACCTCGTCGTCTGGGAGCACGACGTTGCCGTCCTCGTCGGCAAGCTCCAGCATGGTTAGCAGGGTCACCGCTTCCTCGCCGGTCAGCACTCCCGACTCCCAGCGCTTGCGGATCTCCTCTGCGTACTCGGCCTTGCCCTGCTCGTCGAACTTGTGCCCCATCGCCTTCTCCTTCGCCGTCGTGGTGCTCATCTGCCGCCCGCCTCCCCGCTCTCAGCCTCGGTGCCGTAGGCGACCATCGACCGCAGCTCGGTCGGCGTACTGCCCTCGGCGAGCGCTCCGGCCTCGATCAGTCCGTCGATCCGGGCTCGCACAAACCCTGAGGAGGCTCGCCGGCGGTCCGGCTGTTTCAACCACGCGGATAGCTGACCCTTCCGCAAGTACGTGATCCCCTCGGAGTCAGCGAAGATGATTGACGCAAGCATGATCCGCAGGTCCGGGTGAACGGCACTGTTCTTCATGAAGGCGACGGCCTCGGCGTCGATCATGTGGACGGTCCTGGTGCCGCTCATCGGCTACCCCCAGCGAGGATGAGGACCTTCCCGTCGGACTCCTCTTGGAGCACGCCCTGGGAGACGAGTTGCCGGACCACGATGGCGACGTCCACTGCTTTCGCCTCGGCCATCTTTCCGTCCTCCGGTCGCGCCAGAAGCCGCTGAAGATGCGCCATCGACGGGGCGGTGTAGACCCCGTTGTCGTCGGCGTGCTCGATCACGTAGACGGCGAGCTGAATGCCTCGGTAGGCCCGTCGCTCTCGCATCTGCTCGTGCAGGTACTCCGTGTTCTGCATGGTTCTCCTCGATCCGGGCAGGGAGTAGCCCGGGCAGTAGTTGTGTGTTGCGTCCAGCCGTCCGGCGCAGCGGTGCGCGGGTGGGCTGTCAGTAGTGCCGGAACGGTGGTGCCGCTCGGGATTACTTCACCCCAGAGGCTTGCCGGGTACGCGGGCACGTCGGCATCCTCGGGGGGTATTTGAATCGCTCTACCGGTGCGCCTTGCGACTGTGCTTCGGGACGGACCTCCAGCCGTTCACCTGCTCCAGCGGGAAGGCGCGGATGATCGGCGCGCAGGTGTCGCATGGCGGATGCGCTCGACTCCATCCGCTCTGGTGCCCCCATGCGATCTGTGAGGCGCAGCGGACACACAGCCCTGCCTCGACATACCAGCGGTGCGTCTGATCCCAGAGGCGAGCCTGGCCCGTTGTCTCGGGAGGATCAGCCTTCACGCGGCCACCGTCCCCAGCGACTCGATCCATGCGAGGCAGTCGCTCTCGCGATACCGGACAGACCGACCGATCTTCACCCATCGGGGACCCTCTCCGAGTCCTCGACTCCTCATGTTCTGGAGGGTGGCAACGGCGAGCCCGGTCAGCTCGGAGACCTGGGGTGTGGTGAGCAGCCGGTCCTGCACTGCCGGCGCGTGGTTGACGATGGTTGCAGTCATGTGCGATGATCCTCTGGTAGTTGACTGATGCGGCACCTGACTCCTGGCGGGACTTGGTGCCGATGACCGGGACCTCATCGAGGTGTCCGGCTTTCGTCATGCGGTTACGACGGATAGCCGATGATACACCTAGTGGTGACCCGGGCATACGAGTTAGGTGCCGGTAAGTCAAGCTTGCCAGGTCACACCGGCGTGTCTCTCGGCTCGCCGAACTACCCCTCCAGCAGCCTCGACCAGAGGCCAGCGAGCGCCGGATGCCACTCGACCCCAGCCGCGCCAGCGGCATAGAAGGGCGGCTCGTCTGGTCCCCAGAGGTCCCACGGATCATCAGGTGCAGAGCCGACCAGGAACCTCCCGTGCTCCAGCAGGGCCACAACGGCGTAGCCCAGCACCCGCAGCTCTACGTCCAGGTCACGCCTGGAGCGCAACCACTCCACAGGATCAACCTGGAGCGGACCTACGGCAAGGCCGACCCCTACGCGGGCGTCATGGTCGACCAGAGCGGCGTGGTGCTCGGTGAATACGGGTTCAACAGTAGGGTGTGCGGTGCTCATCGTGGGACCTCCCGAGGTTCCGTTGTTGGCTCAATGGTTGGCTCATTGGTTGGCTTTATCCGCTGATCGGTGCCGCTGATCCGGGCCTTGCGAGTGACTCCTAGCCGTTGACCAGGTACGGCAGGGAGTTCAAGTGTCCACCTGGGAAGACGCCCCCGGGAATCCGTAGGTTGCAGGTTCGAGTCCTGCTGGGGGCACTGTCACGTGTCAACGCTCTAGGAGCCTCCGATGATCCTGAAGATCCTCACCTTCGGGGCGATCGCCCTGCTGCTCCTGCTGCGCCTGGCCCGCACCCGATTCGGGGCCCGGCTGCTCGGCGTGCCGCAGAGGGTGCTGGAGATCGTGTTCCTGGTCGCGCTGCTGCTCGCCGGGGTTCTCGCGGTGGTGTTCGAGCAGTGGATCCTGCTGGTCGTGGTCGTGATATTGCTGGTGCTCAGCGCGATCGAGGAGCTGAGGCGTCGTACGGCGAAGCGCCCGAATCCTACGTCCCGTCGCTCAGCCACCGGTTCCCTGCGGCGCTGACCTCGGGCAGCCAGCCGATGGCCTCAGAGTTCGCGGCCGTGCTGCGAGGCGCCCTCGTTCCACTGTGTGACCCAGGTCGGGACGTCGAGGTGATCGGGCAGCGGCTTCACCAGGTCGAGCACCTCGCCCATCGGCACCGAGCCGCCGGTCCTGCGCAGGAAGCGGGCGCGCACGATCGCGTCGGCGATCACCTTTCCGTCGCGACGGAAGACCTGCTCCATATAGATCCAGCGGCCATCGTGGCCGATCACCCGGGAGGCGAGATCGAACTGCTCCCACAGCATCAGGGACTTGCGATAGGTGATGGTCTGCCCGGCCACCACCGGATACCAGCCCTGGTCGGAGATGCGCTTCCAGAATCCTGAGCGGACCATGAGATCCATGCGCCCCAGATCCATCAGCGTGAGATACCGACCGTTGTTCATGTGTCGTTGCACGTCGAGATCCGCAGGATTCACCCTGAACTTCACGTGGGAGGTGTCCCACATGCTGAGGCTGCTGCGGAAGCGCACGCGGAGCATGAACAGCAGCAGGCGGAAGTACAGGTTCACAGAGAATCCTCCAAGGGCTCGCAAACGGCTCGTCGATGAGCGCAGCTGACCACACAGTAACTGTCTGACGTGACGGTCCGACGTTCGGTCCTCCATCGACCCATCGACCCATCGAGCTCGTGAGGCGTGCCCACGCTACTGTGGTGCGGTGACTTCCAGCTCCTCCCGTGCCATCAATGACCGCATCATCTGGGTCGATTGCGAGATGACCGGCCTCGACAAGCAGCGCGATGCGCTCGTCGAGATCGCCGTCCTCGTGACCGACGCCGATCTGAACATCCTCGGGGAAGGTGTCGACGTCGTCATCAAGCCCCCGGCCGAGTCGCTGACGGGCATGGATCCCTTCGTGGTGAACATGCACACCGTCTCCGGCCTGCTCGAGGAGCTCGACGGCGGGATGACGCTCGAGGAGGCGCAGGCGCAGTGCCTGGAGTATGTGCGCCAGTACTGCCCCGAGCCCGGCAAGGCGCCGCTGGCAGGCAACAGCGTCGGCACCGACCGCGTGTTCCTGGACCGCGACGTGCCCGAGTTCGCCCAGTGGCTCTCCTACCGCACGATCGACGTCTCCAGTCTCAAGGAGCTCGCCAAGCGCTGGTTCCCCCGCGTCTACTACAACATCCCCGCCAAGCACGGCGGCCATCGAGCGCTCGCCGACATCCGCGAGTCGATCCAGGAGCTGAAGTACTACCGCGAGGTGCTGCTGGTGGATGAGCCGGGGCCCACCACCGCCCAGGCCCAGGCCATCTCCCGCACCTTCGAGCTGCGGGAAGGGAGCGACACCGTCCCTGCCCTCCCGGCTCCTGCTCCGCACGTGCCCTGGCTGGACCGCGCCTCTCACCGCAGCTGGCTCGAGGGCGAGAGCGATGAGCTGCTGGTGTTCGGCTCGGAGTCGGTGCGTGAGGACGGCGGCTTCGCCTGGCTCGACGAGCAGGGCGCTCCGGATCTCTCCCGCCCCTCGGAGCTGTGGCTCACCTGCCGGATGACGCACAGCTTCGCCCTCGGGCACCTGCTGGGACGCCCGGACTTCGGCCGCTTCGCCGACCATGGGCTGGCCTCCCTGCGCGGAGTCTTCCATGACGACGAGCACGGCGGCTGGTACTCCTCCGTGGCTGGCGGCAAGGCGGTCGACGACTCGAAGCAGGCCTACGCCCACGCCTTCGTGGTGCTCGCGGCCTCCTCGGCGCTCGCCGCCGGTCGCCCCGGCGCGAAGGAGCTGCTGGACGAAGCACTCTCGGTGCTCGATGAGAAGTTCTTCGACGAGACCGCAGGCATGAGCGTGGATACCTTCGACCGCACCTTCGCCGATTGCGAGGAATACCGCGGGATCAACGCGAACATGCACACCGTCGAGGCGCTGCTGGCCGCGGCCGACGTCACCGGCGAGCGCCGCTGGCTCGATCGCGCCGTCGCCATCGCCACCCGCGCGATCGACGAGTTCGCGCGGCTGAACGACTGGGCGCTGCCCGAGCACTTCGACGTCGACTGGAACCCGCTGCTGGACTACAACCAGGATCAGCCCGCGCATCCCTTCCGCCCCTACGGCGCGACGATCGGCCACTGGATCGAATGGTCGCGTCTGGTGCTGCACGCACGCGCCGCGCTGATCGCGGCCGACGGCGAGGCACCGGAGTGGATGCTCGAGGCCGCGACCGCCCTGATGGAGAAGTCCGCCGCGGCCTTCGGGGCCGACGGGGCGCCGGGCTGGGTGTACACCGTGGACTGGGACGGCTCCCCGGTTGCCGGCGAGCGCATGCACTGGGTCGCCGCCGAGGCCGTCGGCGCCGCCGCGGTGCTGTACCAGGTCACCGGGGACCGAGTGTGGGCCGAACGCTACGAGCAGTGGTGGGAGTACATCTCGACCTACCTGCTCGACGCCGAGAACGGCTCCTGGTTCCACGAGCTGGATGCGGACAACGAGCCGCAGGGGAAGACCTGGCCGGGCAAGCCGGACATCTACCACGCCCTCCAGGCCACTCTCATCCCCCGCCTGCCGGTGACTCCCACGCTCGCCGCCGCCCTGCGCGACGGACAGCTGGACCACGACCTGCGCAGCTGAGAGATCCGCGCCGACGGCGCATCTCCACCGGAGCCCCGGCCCGACCTCGCGATGAGGCAGGGCCGGGGCTCCGCGCGGCTTATGCTCCTCGGGTGCCCCGCTCCGCAGACTCCGCATTCCTCGACCTGCGGCCGTTCCGGGCCAGCGGCGCCTTCACGAAATTGTGGATCGGCTCGACCCTCGCAGGTCTCGGTGGGCAGCTCACGATCGTCACGGTGATGCTGCACGTGTTCACTCTGACCGGCAGCACCTTCGCGGTCTCGATGGTCGCGGTGGCCGGCCTGGTGCCGATGATCATCGCCGGGCTCTACGGCGGGATGCTCGCTGACGCCTTCGACCGCCGTCGCGTCGCGCTCGCCGCCGCGGTCATCACGTTCCTCTCCACCGCGCTGCTGGCCGCCCTGACCTGGGCCGGCCTGGAGAGCATCGGCTGGCTATACCTGCTCAGCGTGCTCAACGCGGCCGCGAACTCGGTGGGCATGGCCACGCGCACCGCGATCGTGCCGCGACTGCTGCCCACGGAGCTGCTGGCCGCCGCCTCGGCTCTCAACGGCATCACCATCGGCGTGATGGTGATGGCGGGCCCGGCGCTCGCGGGCGTGCTCGTGGCGCTGACCGGGTACGGGCTCACCTACAGCATCGACGTCGTGCTCATGCTGGCGATGTTCCTGGGCCTGTGGAGCCTGCCCCCGCTGCGACCCGAGGGCGAGATCGTGCGACCTGGCCTCGCTTCCCTCGTGGACGGCTGGCGATACCTGCGCCGCTCGGCGAACATCCGCACCCAGTACCTCATGGACATCATCGCGATGACTTTCGGGAATCCGCTGACGCTGTTCCCGGCGCTGGGCACAGTGCTGCTGGGCGGCGGGGCGATCACCACCGGCGCGCTGACGGCCGCCGTCGCCGCGGGCACCTTCCTCTCGAGCCTGTTCTCCGGGCGGGCGGCGCGGTATCGCTGGCACGGGCGTGGGATCGCGCGTGCGATCCAGGTGTACGGGGCGGCGATCTTGCTCTTCGGCGCGGTGCTGCTGGTGGCGGTGCTCTTCCCGGGTGCCGATGAGCAGAACCCGCACCTGGCGCTGATCGTGGCGGCCTGCCTGGCGCTCGCCGTCTCCGGCGGGGCGGACAACATCTCCTCGATCTATCGCAACACGATGATGCAGTCCGCGGTGCCCGATGCGATGCGCGGCCGGCTCCAGGGCATCTTCATCGTGGTGGTCGCGGGCGGGCCCCGGCTCGGTGCGCTCTACGCGGGCGCCCTCGCCTCTGTGACCGCGCTGTGGCTCCCGCCGCTGCTGGGCGGGATCGTGGTGATCGTGCTGATCACGCTGCTGCTGCGCCGCGTCCCACGATTCCGCGAGTATGACGCGATGGCGCCGACGGCATGAGGTCCTCACACACGCCCGCGCGCAACCTGCTCGACGCAGGCGGGAGTCAGCTGTCGAGCTCGCCCAGAGACTGCTCCATGCGGGTGATCTTTCCCTCGAGCTCGCCCTCATGGCCGGGGCGGATGTCGGCCTTCAGCACGAGGGAGACCCGGGAGCCATAGCGCCCGGCTTCCGCCGTGGCGCGGCGGACCACGTCCATCACCTCTTCCCAGTCGCCCTCGATCTCGGTGAACATCGAGCTGGTGCGGGTGGGTAGGCCCGAGGCCCGCACGATGCGGACCGCAGCGGCAACTGCGTCGTGCACGCTCGCGCCATCGGCGCCCTCCCCGAGATGGCGGGTGAGAGACGAGTCTGAGGGCTCACCGGTGGGCTGGACGGAGAAGGCAACGATCATGCCGCCAGTCTCCCCCTGTGTCACGGACGGTGCAATGCGAAGGGCGCACGGGGCGCACAGGCACCAGCACCGGCACGGTCAGGGGTGCGGGGCACGGGGCGCGGGTCGCGGGTTGCGGGGTGCGAAGCGACGGTGACCTCGGCGAGCGCGCGTGGCCCCGGCGAGGTCCTTCGATAGGATCGGTCACGGCGTCCCTGGTCGGGGCCGTGCTCTCCATCAAGAAGAACGAGGACCATGACTGCGCTCCGCATCGGCATCGTCGGCTACGGGAACCTGGGACGAGGCGTCGAGATCGCCGTCTCCCTCCAGGAGGACATGGAGCTGGTGGGCGTGTTCACACGCCGCGAGCCGGCCGCCGTCAGCACCGTTCACGAGCAGACTCCCGTGCTGTCGATGGAGGCGCTCGAGGCGATGCAGGGCGAGGTCGATGTACTCGTGCTCTGCGGCGGATCGAAGTCCGATCTCCCCGAGCAGACCCCGCTGCTCGCCGAGCGGTTCACCGTCGTGGACAGCTTCGACACGCATGCCAGGATCCCCGAGCACTTCGCGAACGTCGATGCCGTCGCGCGTGAGGCCGGCACCACGGCGATCATCTCCACCGGGTGGGACCCGGGCCTGTTCTCGATCAACCGGGTGTACGGGGAAGCCATCCTCCCCGTCGGCTCCACCTATACCTTCTGGGGCCGCGGGCTGTCCCAGGGCCACTCCGATGCGCTGCGCCGCATCGACGGGGTCGCTGGCGCCGTCCAGTACACGATCCCGTCGGAGGACGCGATCGCCCGGGTGCGCGCCGGTGAGCGGCCCGAGCTGAGCAACCGGGAGAAGCACACTCGCGAGTGCTTCGTGGTGCTCGAGGAGGGCGCCGACGCCGAAGCCGTGCGCCATGAGATCGTGACGATGCCGCATTACTTCGAGCCCTACGAGACGGCGGTGACCTTCCTCAGCGCCGAGGAGCTCGCCCGCGACCACCGCAGCATGCCCCATGGCGGCTTCGTGATCCGTTCCGCGGAGTCCTCCCCCGGCACCACACAGACCATCGAGTACCGCCTGCAGGAGGACTCGAACCCGGAGTTCACCGCGAGTGTGCTGGTCGCCTATGCCCGCGCCGCAGGCCGGATGGCCACCGCCGGGGAGCATGGGGCGAAGACCCCCTTCGATGTGGCACCGGGTCTCCTGTCCCCGAAGACTCCCGAGCAGCTGCGCGCTGAGCTGCTGTGAGCGTGCGGGGCGCTCGCCCCGCTCAGCTCCACGGAGTGCTCTGCTCGATCCCGACGCCGTGGAGCCACGCAGTCCACGAGCTCCCCTTTCCTTGCCCGAAGCTCGCGCTGTAGTGCAGCTGGGCGAGGGAGGGCACCTCCCATGACCGCAGCTCATGCAGGAACGCCTCGCGCGCGGCGGCGCAGCCCTCGGCATCGACTGGGAATCCCTCCCCTGCCTCTGCACCGGGGCCCCTCCCTCTCACCCGGATCCGCTCGTCGCCCTCGGCGACGCTGACTGTCCAGTTGATGAGCTGGCGCAGCTCCCACCGCTCGAACCGCGGGAAGAGTCGCAGCGCGGGATCGTCATGCCAGATCGTCAGGGCGAAGGACTCGACGAGTTCGCTCGGCGCGGCCAGGAGCGTGGTGTGGACTTCTTCGAGCATCTCGCCCAGCCACTGCTCGAGCTGCCCGGCGTCCTCCGCGAGGTGATGGCGCGGCCGGAATGCCCCGCTCGAGAGGTTCTGCGGTGAGTAAGCGACCCAGCGGTCGGGGAGTTCATCGCGGGCCGGGTTCTGGAACGCGCGCTCCTCTGCATCGGCGGCCTCGTGAGCGTCCTGCATGCAGAGCCACCCCGCACCGTCATAGTCGCGTCGAAGGGTGATCCACTCCGGTCCACCCATCCATCGCACCCAGGGACCATTGCCGAGCACGTGGGGTACGCCGTGGGCCTCTCGCAGCTCTGTGAGGACCTCCGCGAACGGACCGAGCTGGACACCCTCCGGCTCCGGGGCGGGATCCGGGGCGCGCTCCGAGGCGGGCTGCTGTACCGCCGCTGCGGGCTCCAGAGCCAGCTCATGAGCCGCTTCCGGCAGTGTCGGCGAGACTTCCCGGACCACCACTTGCGGCACGATCGTCGATGTCGATGTCGATATCGATGTCGACGAGACTCCGTGAGCGGCTAGCTCCTGCCCCTGCTCCTCAGGCGCCTCCGAGTCCGGCAGTCCATAGAGCCGCATGGACTCATCGAAGAGGTCCCACTTGTCCTCGGTGAGGATGATCTCGACGCCGGAGTGATGGGCGGCGAAGAGAGCCGCCGCGAGGGTGCGCCGGACCTCGTCGGATGCCACCAGGGCCTCGAGTGGGATGCGCACCCCGCCGTCATTCTTGACCAGCTCGAAGAGGGGCCTCGTCCACCGCGGTGCGGCATCGCGGAGGGCGCGCGCATCCCGCACTCCGATCAACAGCTCCGCCCGCTGGATGCCGCTGAGGCGCGCGAGGGTGACTACGCCCAGCTTCGCTGTCTGAGGGGTGTTTCGCTCGTCCCATCCCAGCCCCATGGTCACCTCGGCCCAGGGGATCTGGGGCATCCCGAGGATCGTGATCCCCTGGGACGTGATGACCACCGAATGTTCGGGGGATCGCAGGCCTATGAGTGCTCGTCGCCGGGACAACGCGATCCGTACGGCGCCCAACGAGGTGAGGACCATCAGGAACACCATCATCAGGAGCACCATCCACGGCAGGTCCTGCTCAAGGAGGAGATAGAACAGCCCCACGCCGACCCCTACGAAAGCCAGCAGGAAGCCCGCGAGCACCGCCGCGCTGGTGTACCGCAGGCGAGCGACAGCTGCGCGATCGATCGGCGCTCGATAGGCGTTGCCTGCGAGGAAGTAGCCCTGCCAGTCCCGCACCTCTTCGTCGGACAACCCCAGGTAGAGCCTCGCGGACCGCGGCCCAAAATCAGCGGAAGAGAAGCCCTCGCTGAATCCTGCGGGAACCTGGGAGGACCCACCCCTGGATGGAGTGGAGCTCATGCGCCAGTCCCGGCCCACACGGCGCCCGGAAGCGTAGGCACACCGAGACGAGAGGGCGTGCAGGGGAGGGTCATGGCCGTATCTTCACCTGATGCCTGTCTCGATGCAATGCGAGTCACACTCCTGCCAGCCCTTCTGGGGCGCGAAGCCCTCGGGAAGACGGTATGGTTGTCACTCGTTGCGGGTTCTACATCGCACATGGTGGTCGTAGCTCAGTTGGTAGAGCTCCTGGTTGTGGTCCAGGCGGTCGCGGGTTCAAATCCCGTCGATCACCCCAAGAAACGCCCTGGTGACAGGGCGTTTCTTTATTTCTGCTCACGCCTGGGGCCGACATTGCGCCTGCGGGACCGGGAGAATTCTCTGGCTTCCACTGGGGGCGGTCGATAGGGTCGGAGCATGACGGCGGTCATCGTCTGCAGCGGATCCCTGCTCCGGATCCTGCGTGAGAACGACCTCCCCCGCTCCGTGCCGGATCCGGGGTGAGCCCGCAATGCCGTACGGATATGTCGCCACGCTCCTGGTCTGGGCTCTCGTCACCGCGGCGATGCTCCGCCCACCGCATCGCCCGATGCTGCTCGCCCGCGTCGTCTACTTCCTCAGCGTCGCCGCGAACGAGCTGCCCCTGCTCGTGCTGCTCCTGCTGGGGCTGAGCACTGTGAGCACGCTCAGCTCGCGGAGTCCGAGGGCCGATGTCTCCGGCCTGCTCGCCCTGGTGCTGGGCACATTCGTCGCGGCAGGTCTGCTCGTGCTGCAACGACGGGTGGGCCGGGCCCGCGGCATCATCGCGCGGGAGGTGGGCCTGCCCCTCGACTCGCACGCCGTGCGGTGGGCGTGGCTGCTGCCCCTCCCACTCCGCCCGCGCGGCGTCGAGCGGCTCGCGAACCTCCGCTACGGTCGCGGCGGGACCGAGCACCTCCTGGATCTCTACCGCCCGCGTGACCAGGCCGCGCAGCACCGCCCCGGCGACGGCCGCTCCGAGGGCAGCGGCTCCGAGGGCAGACGCTCCGAGGGCAGACGCTCCGAGGGCAGCGGGCCCGGGAACCGCAGCCCCGCGCCGGTGCTCATCTACTTCCACGGCGGCGGATACCGCAGCGGCGGTAAGCACTTCGAGTCCGCCCATCTGAGGCACCGGATGGCCCAGCGTGGCTGGGTGGTGCTGAGCGCGAACTACGGCCTGCGCCCGCGGGCCACCTGGCCTGAGCACCTCATCGATGCGAAGCGCGTGATCGCCTGGGTCCACGAGAACGCCGCTCAGCACGGGATGGATCCCCGCCGGATCGTCATGTCCGGCAGCTCCGCGGGAGCTCATCTGTCGATCCACTGCGCCCTGACGGCGAACGACCCCGCACTGCAGCCCGGCTTCGAGACGACCGACACCCGCCTCGCCGCGGCCGTGCTGCTCTACGGGTACTTCGGCGGGTACTACGGCCGAGATGCGCACGAACAGCCCACCTCCCATCCCCTGGATCTGCCCGTCGGCGCCGCCCCGCCGATCGTGGCTTTCCACGGGGACCAGGACAACCGGGTCCCGGTTCAGCAGGCCCGCGACCTGGTCTCCCATCTGCGCTCCAGATCACCGTGCGCTGTCGCCTATGCCGAGCTCCCCGGGGCGCAGCACGGCTTCGACGTGTTCGCCTCCCCACGGTGCCGGGCCGTGGTGGACGGCATCGAGCACTTCCTCACCGAGCAGGTGGCCCGGCCCGCCCCCGACTGACCATCCCCGAGCTCCGCTCCGAGCAGTTCCGCCCCCGGGCAGTCACACCACCGTGCTGTTCGGCCACAGTGCTGGTCCGCCACCGCGTAGAGGGGAGCTGCCCGCCCCTGGGCAAACCGCCACCGCAGGGCTACCGTAAGGGGGCCACAGGCAGGTCGGGAGGTCGCCATGGCACAGCTGCCAGATCGTGCAGACATCGTCGTCATCGGAGCCGGGGTGGTGGGCAACGCCGCCGTCGCCCATCTCGCGGACCATGGCTGGCGCCGCATCGTCCAGATCGACAAGGGCCCCCTGCCCGATCCGGGCGGATCCACAGGTCACGCGTCGAACTTCGTGTTCCCCGTCGACCACTCCAAGGAGATCACCGATCTCACCGTGGACTCGCTGCGCCAGTACGGCGAGCTCGGGGTGCTGACCCGCTGCGGCGGCATCGAGGCCGCCCGCAGCGCCGAGCGCATGCAGGAGCTCACCCGGCGCATGACCTCGGCCCGGGCCTGGGGCGTCGAGGCCCAACTGCTCTCCCCTGCCGAGATCCAGGAGCTCGTGCCGCACTGCGACTCGAGCCTGCTGATCGGCGGCTTCTACACCCCCACCGGCGCGATCGTCGATCCGTTGCGCGCCGGGGAGCTCTTCCGCGAACGGGCCGAGGCCGCCGGCGCTCTCACCACCGTCGCCGAGACCGAGGTGACCGGCATCGACGTCACCTCCGGGCGGGTGCGCCGCGTGCTCACCGACCGAGGCGAGATCGAGACCGAGCTCGTGCTCATCGCCTGCGGTGTCTGGAGCCCACAGGTCGCGGCGCTCGCCGGGGCCGCGATCCCGCTCACCCCGGCGGTGCACCAGATGCTCGACGTGGGCCCGATCCCCGCGCTCGCCGAGACCGACGAGTGGGTGAGCTTCCCGCTGCTGCGCGACATGGACAACCTGATGTACGAGCGCCAGCGCGGCGCGGACCTCGAGATCGGCTCCTACGCGCACCGCCCGCTGCTGCACGATCCGAGCGAGATCCCGCCGGTCGGGGACCACCCCGGGCAGGCGAGCCCCACCAGCTTCCCCTTCACCGAGGAGGACTTCACCGCGCAGCTGGCCCATGCCCGCGAGCTCTTCCCGAGCCTGCTCACGGATCCGGAGCCGCCGCGGAAGGCGGCGATCAACGGGCTGCTCTCCCTCACCCCCGACGGGGGCGCCCTGGTGGGTGAGACGCCCGAGGTGGCCGGGCTGTGGTCCGCTGCCGCGGTGTGGATCAAGGAGGCCGCCGGGGTGGGGCGCATGGTCGCCGAGCTGCTCACCGAGGGCAGCAGCGAGATCGACGCGCACGGCTCCGACATCGCGCGCTTCCATCCCTCCCAGCGCACCCGGGAGCACGTGCGGGCGCGCGCGGCCGAGGGCTTCCCCAAGGTGTACGGGATCAGCCATCCGCGCGAGCAGTGGCTCTCGAACCGGCCGCTGCGGACCAGTCCCCTGCACGTCCGCACCGAAGCGCTCGGGGCGGAGTTCTACGAGGCGGCAGGCTGGGAGCGGCCCCAGTGGTACTCCGCGAACCGGCCTCTGCTCGAGAAATTCGCGGACGGCGTGGACCGCCGCACCCACGAGTGGGATGCCCGTTGGTGGTCGCCGCTCATCGAGGCCGAGCACCTCGCGATGCGCGAGCGCGTAGCACTGGTGGACCTTGCCGCCTTCGCGATCCTCGACGTCTCCGGCCCCGGCGCGCTGGAGTTCCTCGAGCACCTCGCGGTGGCGCGCATCGACGTGCCCGTCGGCCGGGTCGTGTACACCCCGCTGCTCACCCCGGCCGGCACCTTCCGCAGCGACCTCACGATCGTCCGCCGCGGCGAGACCGAGTTCCGCGTGATCACCGGCGGCGCCGAGGGCGGCCGGGACCTCGCGTGGCTGCGAACCCACCTGCCGGCCGACGGTTCGGTGCAGCTGACGGACTCGTCCTCAGCGGTGACCACGATCGGGGTATGGGGCCCACGAGCCCGCGACCTCGTCCAGCCGCTCACCGCGGAGGATCTCTCCGATGCCGCCTTCACCTTCGGCACCGCCCGCAACGCGGTGATCGGCGGAGTGCCGGTGTCGATGCTGCGGATCAGCTACGTAGGTGAGCTGGGCTGGGAGCTGCACGTCGCGGCCGAGCTCGCGCCACGCCTGTGGGACCGGCTGTGGGAGGCCGGGCAGGGGCACGGCGCGATCGCGGCCGGGATCGGCGTGTACGGCACCACGGGCCGGCTCGAGAAGGGCTACCGGCTGATGGGTGCCGAGCTCACCGGCGAGTACAACCCCATCGAGGCGGATCTCGCCCTGCCCAAGGTCAAGCGCGCGGACTTCGTGGGCAAGCCCGCCTACCTCGCCTCCCGCGAGCAGGGCCCGGCGGCGATGCTGTGCACGCTCGCGCTCACAGATCCCCCGTCGAACCCGGAGATCGCACGGTGTCCGACAGGCGGTGAGCCGGTGCTCTCCACGGACGGCGAGGTCCTCGTCGATGCTCGCGGCCGGCGTTCCTTCGTGACCTCCGCGGGGCCCGCCCCGTCTCTGGGTCGCTACCTGCTGCTGGCCTACCTTCCCCTCGCACAGGCGGTGGAGGGCACCGCGCTGCAGGTCGAGCACCTCGGGGCGCGGCTGCCGGCTAAGGTGCTCACCGTCGGCCGCACCCCGGCGTTCGACCCGGAGGATGCCCGGATGAAGGGCTGAGCCGGGCCGCTGCCGGGCGCCCCGGCTCAGCCGGTCATCTCGGGACGGTGCCCCAGGCGTCGGGAGATCTCCGCGGCCGCCTGCTGCACCTGCTCTGCGACCTCGGGGAGCCTGCCTCGACCGAGACGGTAGGCCGGCCCTGCTGCGGACAGGGCCGCGATGACGCTCCCCTCCGGCCCATAGATCGCCGCGGCCACCGCGTTCAGGCCCTCCTCGAACTCCTCCTCGGCGACCGCCCAGCCGCGTACGGCCGCCTCCTGCAGCTGTGCGCGCAGAACATCGGCCTCGACGATCGTCTGGGCGGTGAACCGCTCGAGATCGCCGGCGAGAACCGCCTCGCTCTGCGCGAGCGGGAGATGCGCCAGCAGCACCTTCCCGCTCGAGGTCGCGTGCAGGACGGTCGCATCCCCCACCCAGTTGTGCAGGGCGACGGTGCGGGCACCCTGGGCCTGGTACAGGTTCACCGCCGCGCCGGAGCGGTAGACAGCGAGGTTCACCGTCTCCCCGAGCTGCTCGGCGAGCGCGTCGCAGACCGTGCCGCCCACAGCGGTGAGATCCTGCCGGGAACGGGTGGCGGCGGCGAGCCGGAGGATGCCGACCCCGAGCTGCACCGGCCCTCCCTCGACCCGCCGCTCGACGAGGTCATGGGCCTGGAGAGCGGCGACCAGGCGGGAGACCGTGGACTGGTGGACCCCCAGCTCCTTCGCGATCCGGCCCACCCCGGAGCGCCCGTCCCGGGCGAGGATCTCCATCACCTGCGCCGCACGGTCCACAGACTGCACGCCGCCCGCCCGGGTGACCGCATGCTGCGGCTGCTCTGCTCCGATGCCCGAGCTGCGTCCGGCCGTCATCCTCATGACTCCCCCTCACCACTATGCGCAGTGCGCATGCCATTGCGCAGAGCGCACCTTGATGCCACAGTAAGGGACGGACACGATTCCTGGAGGCCACGATGACCGTGAACCCGAATCCCCAAGTGCTGCTGTACCCGCGCATCCGCAAGTCCCCGTTCTTCTACGCCTCGCGGCGTCACGGGGTCGAGATGTACAGCGTGTACAACCGCACCTACCACCCCCGGCACTACGGCGACCCCGTCGCCGAGTACTGGGCGCTGCTGGAGGGCGTCACCCTCTGGGACGTCGGCGTCGAGCGGCAGATCGAGATCTCCGGCCCGGACGCCTTCGACTTCACGAACCTGCTCGTCACCCGTGATCTTTCGAAATGTGCGGTCGGCCAGTGCAAGTACGTGTTCCTCACCGACCAGCACGGAGGGATCCTCAACGACCCGATCCTGCTGCGCCTCGAGGAGAACCGCTTCTGGCTGTCCCTGGCCGATTCCGACATCCTGCTGTGGGCCCGCGGCGTCGCCACCCACGCCGGGATGGACGTGCGCATCGAGGAGATCGATGTGGGCCCCGTGCAGGTGCAGGGCCCGAAGTCCTTCGCCCTGATGCGTGATCTGCTGGGCGACTCCGTGGCGGACATCCGCTACTACTACCTGCACGATTACACCATCGACGGGATCGAGGTGACCGTCTCGCGCACCGGATACACCGGGGAGATCGGCTATGAGATCTACGTCCACCACGCCTCGCGGGACGCCGAGCGCCTGTGGGAGCTGGTGCTCGAGGCCGGGAAACCCCACGACCTGCGAGTCATAGGCCCCTGCCACATCCGCCGCATCGAGGGCGGCATGCTCGCCCACGGCGCCGACATCACGGTGGACACCAATCCCTTCGAGGTCGGCATGGGCTACGACTGGATGGTCGACCTCGAGCAGGAGGCCGACTTCATCGGCAAGGATGCCCTGCGCCGGATCAAGCAGGAGGGCCCGGCCCGGAAGCTGGTGGGCCTGGAGCTCGGCGGAGAACCCCTCGGGAGCTACAACGACGGCTCCATGATCGACGCCTTCCCCGTGCACCACGAGGGCGAGGTGGTCGGCCGGGTCACCTCTGCCTGCTACTCGCCGAGGCTCGAGAAGAACATCGGCCTCGCCCTGGTCCCGGCCGCACTGTCCGACATCGGGACCCGGTTCCTGGTCGACACCGGGGAGCGCCCCGGCGCGCAGGAGCCCTCCGGAAAGGAGCTCGTGGAGGCGGAAGTCGTGCCCAAGCCGTTCATCGATCCCTCGAAGGAGCAGCCCAAGAGCGACGTCACCTCCCTTGGAACGGACCCCGCGAGCAGCGGCACCGGGACCTGAGATGGCCCCTCCCCCGCCTGTCGCCGAGGCGCTGGGCCCGGAACCGCAGTACGAGGTGATCCCGCTGCGCGGCATCGCCCATGAGGTCGCCGCGCAGCTGCCGCCCGGCTCGCGGGTGACGGTCACCGCATCCCCGGGCCAGGGACTGCCGGCGACGATCGGAACGGCATGCGAGCTGGCCCAGCAGGGATTCCGTGCGATCCCCCACCTCGCCGCCCGCATGCTCCGCTGCCGCGACGAGGTGGCGGAGCTGCTGGAGCGCCTCGCCGACGCGGGGGTGGCCGAGGTGTTCGTCATCGCCGGCGACGCGTCACCGCAGGCAGGCGACTTCCCCGGCGCCCTGGAGCTGCTCGAGGCCATCTCCTCCGCCGGATCAGCGATGACGGTGGGCGTCGGCGCCCACCCCGAGGGCCACCCCCATCTCGCGGACGCCGAGGCGACGCAATTGCTGGGAAGGAAGGCGGTGTACGCCTCCTATGCGGTCACCCAGATGTGCTTCGCGGCCGCGCCGCTGCTGGAGTGGACCCGACGGCTCCGGGATGCCGGCATCACCCTGCCGGTGCGCCCCGGAGTCGCCGCCGCCGTGGGCACCGCCCGGCTGCTGCGGATCGGCACCCGGATCGGCGTGGGCCGTTCCCTGCGCTTGCTCGGCGGGGAGGACCCCGGGATGCGCCGGTTGCTCTCCCCCGGTCGGTGGGAGCCCGGCCCCCTGCTCGAGGAGCTCAGCACGGCGACCGCGGAGGAACCGGGCCTCGCGCTGCTGGGGCCCCACGTGTACACCTTCAATGATCTCCGCGCCGCCCGAAGGGTCACTGCACGCCGCTGATCAGGTGCTCCTCGACTGATCTGGTGCTCCTCGACATGTCCGCTCCCGTTCGTCGCGGTTCCACCACCTGCCCAGGCAGGTCTGGCATCGTCGGGGTACCGATCCGTCCCGGAAGGAACCCTGCACCATGGACGACACAGCTCCGAGTGACACCGAGGTCTCTGCTGAGGTGGGTGCGCTGGTCGCCGCCCAGCAGGAGCTCTTGCTGCGCTCCGACGCGGATTCCGAACAGATCGCAGCGAGGCTGCGCCAGGTGCACGCAGAGCTCACCACTCTGCGGATGCATTACCAGTTCGGGATCGACGAGGTGCAGACGAAGGTGAACATCCTGCGCCAGGAGTTCGAGCAGATCCACGAGTACAGCCCCATCGAGCACGTCCGCTCGCGGCTCAAGTCCACCGAGAGCCTGATCGAGAAAGCCGTGCGCACCGGAGGCGAGATGTCGATCCCCGCCATCCGCGCACGGGTGATGGACATCGCCGGGATCAGGATCACCTGCAGCTTCGTCTCGGACGTCTACTGGATCGCGGACATGCTCAGCCGCCATCAGGATCTCGAGGTGCTCGCGGTGAAGGATTACATCGCCGCCCCGAAGCCCAATGGGTACCGCTCGCTGCACCTGATCGTGCAGGTGCCCGTCTACCTCTCCGAGCACACCGAACTGGTGCCGGTCGAGCTGCAGCTGCGCACCATTGCGATGGACTTCTGGGCCAGCACCGAGCACAAGCTGTCCTACAAGTACCGCAAGAACCTCCCCGCCCGTCTGCAGGCCGAGCTCGATGACGCGGCCAGAGTCGCCACCGACCTCGATCAGCGCATGGAGAGCCTCCGCGCCGAGATCCGACCACGGCCCGCGGGCGTCCCCACCACCGACGGCTTCCCCTCATGACCGGTCGTCCCGCCGACGCCGTGACTCCAGGCACAGCGCGGCCCATAATGGCGGGCATGACGGATTCGACGCGAACCAGACGTGTGCTGATCACCGGAGCGACCGGGGGCGTCGGCTCCCATCTGGCCACCACCTTGGCTGATCACTACGACCTCGTCCTCCACGGCCGCAGCCAGGACAAGGCCCCGGAAGGGATCACGCTCAAGCTCGCCGAGCTCAGCGAGTACGACGAAGTGCTATCCCTGATGGAGGGGATCGACACCGTCGTGCACATGGCCGGCGCCGCCTCGCCGGAGTCCAGCTGGGAGGCCGTGTTCGAGGCGAACCTCATCGGGGTCCGCAACGTGCTGGAGGCCGCGCGTGAGGCGGGCGTGCGCCGCGTGGTGCTCGCCTCCTCCAACCATGCGATGGGCATGTACGACCGCCACGAGGAATGGCCCGTCTACCCGCACCAGCTGCCCCGCGGTGACTCGCTCTACGGCGTCTCGAAGATCTTCGGCGAATCGCTCGGACGGTTCTACCACGATGAGCACGGGCTGGATGTGATCAACCTTCGCATCGGCTGGTTCTCCGAGGACCCGCTCGCCGCGAAGGAGGACATCCTGCGCGCGATGTGGCTCAGCCCGGCGGACTGCACGCAGGTGGTCCGCTGCGCGATCGAGGCCGAGGTGGCCTTCGGCCTCTACTACGCGATCTCCGACAACCCCAACCGGCGCTGGGCGCTCACCAATACCCAGCTCGAGCTCGGCTATCGGCCGCAGGACTCCTGGACGAGCCTCCCCGGAGCCGTGGAGCACGTCGTCGAGGGCGGCGCCGAGGTGCGGGACAACTGGCCCCGCGGCTCATGACCGCAGCCGCCCGGGCGGCGCGGCTGCTGGTCGCGCTGCTGATCCTCGCCGCCCTGCTCACCAATGCAGTGGGCGCGGCCCAGGACGGTCTGCTCGCACAGAACGTCTCCTACTTCACCAACCAGTCGAACCTGTTCTTCGTGGCGCTGATCCTCGCCGGGGTGACGCTGGGCGCGCGCCGGCCTCCGTGGTTCGACGAGGTGCGCGGGGCGGTCGCGTTCTACCTGGTGATGACCGGGATCATCTATGCCCTGCTGGTCGCGCCGCTGGACGAGCTGCTGCGGTGGGATATCGGATGGACGGGGACCGTGCTGCACCGTCTGGCCCCGGTCGCAGCGCTGGTGGACTGGCTGCTGACGGCGCGCCGCCGCGCACCGTCGGCACGTCGCATCCTGTGGTGGCAGCTGTTCCCGGTGGTGTTCCTGGCGGGCACCTGGGTGCGCGGCGGACTGACGGGCTGGTACCCCTACGAGTTCCTGGATCCCACGGCGAGCTCGTGGAGCCAGGTGCTGGCCACCACAGCAGTGGTGCTGGTGGCGTTCTTCGCGATTGCCACCGCGGTGCATCTGCTCGAGGGACGACTGCGAACTGCCAGAGTCCCAGCCCGGGAGGCCGAACTCGCAGTACGGTGATCAGATGAGCGCTCACACCTTCGATCCGACGGGACTCGAACCCCTCACCGCCACCGACGAGCAGCGCTCCGAGGCACCGCTCGCACGCACCCCCGACGGCACCTGGGTGGTGCTCGGGCATCCGGAGGCCGTCGCTGTCGCCACCGATCACGAGACCTTCTCCTCCGCCGTCTCCCGCTTCCTGCAGGTGCCCAACGGAATGGACGGCGAGGAGCATGCCGCATTCCGGGAGGCGACCGATCCGTTCTTCGCTCCCGAGCTAATGGAGGCCCTAGAGCCGACGGTCCGCGCTGTCGCGGCAGAGCTGGTCGAGGAGCTGATGGCGGATGTCGACGCGACCGGTACCGAGATCGATGCCGTCGCGGCGCTCGGCGCGGTGTTCGCGGTGCGCGCCCAGACCGCCTGGCTCGGCTGGCCCACCGCGCTGGAGCCCGAGCTGCTGCAATGGATGAGCGACAACCATGAAGCCTCCCGCTCCCGAGAACTCTCCCGCACCACAGAGGTCGCCGAACGCTTCGACACCCTGATCCGCTCCGTCGTGGCACCGCGGAGGGCGCTCGGCGCGGACGCCCCGGAAGACCTGACCACGGAGCTGATGCGGGTGCAGGTGAAGCTGCCGGATCCTGAGATCCCAGGGTCGACGCAGCGCGCGCTGCGCGAGGAGGAGATCGTCTCGATCCTGCGCAACTGGACCGGAGGCGACCTCGGCTCGATCGCCCTGTGCACGGGGGTGCTGCTGACCGCGCTTGCGGACGCTCCCGCGCTCACCGAGCGCCTGCGCCACGGGACCTTCACCGAGGCGGCGGCGATCGTCGACGAACTGCTGCGGATCGATGACCCCTTCGTCTCCAATCGCCGCGTGACCACCTGCCCGGTCTCGCTCGCCGGGCACCAGATCGGGGCGGGTGAGCGGGTGCTGATCCACTGGACCTCCGCGAACCGCGACGAGCGGGTCTTCGCGGACCCGAACCGCTTCGATGAGCAGGCGCATGGCGCGCAGAACCTGGTCTACGGCATCGGCACGCACGTCTGTCCGGGTCGTCCGCTGGCCACGCTCGAGCTGGTGGTCGTGCTCCAGGAGCTGCTCGCGGTGGCCGATGTGCACGCCGCAGAGACTGTGGGAGAGCGCGAGGTCGCTCCGGTGGGCGGCTGGGCGCATGCCCCGGTGGTTCTCACCCCACGCAGCTGACCCCGGCGCAGGGGAACCGCGGCGCTCCTGCACCGCGGGGGTGGAGTGCCACTGCCGTGGGGGCTCAGTCGTGAGGGGTCAGTCGTGGGGGCTCAGTCGTGAGGGCTCAGTCGTGAGGGCTCAGTCGTGCCCCTCGGCGATCAGCGCCTCGAGCTGCCTGATGGCCTCGGGGTCCCCGTGGATCTCGACGGCGTCCGGGCCGTCCGCGAGGTGGTCGAGCGCCTGGGCGCGTCCCCAGGCCCAGAGGTTCGCGCTGATCGCGCTGCCGGAGACGGTGGCCCGCGGGAGGCCCTCGGCGTCAGCGGGCTCCTCGAGCAGCCGGCCGACGGGCGCGTCGAACTCCTGCCCATCCCGTGGTCTCGTGCCGGACCAGCGGCTGATGCCCAGCAGCTGGGGTGCGCCACCGTCGGGACGGATCTCGATCGCGGCGACCGGCGTCGTGCTCGCCCAGTCGGGGATCCATTCATGGCCGGCCGGCCACATCACGCGCAGGACATGGTCCAGTCCTGCCGCAGCCACCTCGGGACTGATCGAGGTGACCGGGCGACCGGCGGTGAGCTCGGCATCCACCCGGTGGATGGTCGCCTCGTGGGTCTGCATCCGGCGGGTGACGCCGACGGTCTGCTCCTGGGAGAACCAGAACCAGGCGGCCTCCTCGTCGCTGCGCGCAGTGAGCTGGGCGAGGAGGGACTTCGTCGCGGCCTCGCGGCGGGCACTCAGCACGTCCTGCTCAGCGGGGCGCGGGGCCTTCGCCTCCTCGATCGCCATCACCTCCTGCTCGGTGGTGGCTCGGGAGGCGAGGATCGCCGCCCAGAACTCATGGACCTCGGTGAGATGCCACAGGAGGTCCGCTGCGGTCCAGTCGGGGCAGGTGGGGACCCGCTGTGCGGGATCGGTGGCCGCGAGGACGGTGGCCAGTCGGTCCGCTTCCTGCTGGATGATGGTCAGGGAGTCGATGCTCATGACCCCATCGAAGCACCTGGGAGTGACGGGCGACACCCCCGCGAGAATCGATCATCCTTGCCCCTCATACCCCTTGGGGGTATAAATAGGAGGAGCCGATACCCCGCCGGGGTATCCCGAGAGCAAGGAGAACCCCATGAGCGCAACCACCACCCAGTTCCAGGTGACCGGCATGACCTGCGGCCACTGCGAGATGTCCGTGCGCGAAGAGGTCAGCGAGCTGGCCGGGGTCCAGGGCGTCGAGGTCAGCCACGAGACCGGTCTGCTGAGCGTCTCCTCCGAGCAGCCCGTGGATGAGGCCGCGGTGCTCGCAGCTGTCACCGAGGCCGGCTATTCAGCGGTGCGCGCCTGATGAAGGCCGGCACCACCGTCGCACTGTACGGCCTGCTGCTGGTGGCGCTGTTCTTCGCGTCGTACCTGCTGGCCGGGGTGCTGGTCCCCTCGGAGTGGGTGGACAGCTGGTCGAATTCCGGTGGCTCCGGCCACTGACCGGCTGCTCCCCTCCGCCGAGCTCTGCCACTCCAGTCCCGTCCGTGCGCGATTCCTCGGATTCGCGAGAGAGAAAAGGCCCATCATGACCACTCCCCCGTCCCCGCTGCAGGTGATCACCACCGATATCGAACTCGAGATCGGTGGGATGACCTGCGCCTCGTGCGCGAATCGGATCGAGCGGAAGCTGAACAAGCTCGACGGGGTCACCGCTGCGGTCAACTACGCGACGGAGAAGGCGCGGGTCACCGTGCCCGAGGACTATGACCCGCGGGATCTGGTCACGGTGGTCGAGCAGACCGGCTACACCGCCGCCCTCCCCACCCCGCCCGAGGCGGAGCAGGAGACGTCAGGAGCGCACGAGCGTGAGGACCCGGAGCTGACCTCGCTCCGCCACCGCCTGATCGGCTCGGTGCTGCTGTCGGTTCCGGTGATCCTGATCTCGATGATCCCGGCGCTGCAGTTCACCTACTGGCAGTGGGCGGTCCTCACGCTCACCGCTCCCGTGATCGTCTGGGCCGCCTGGCCCTTCCATCGTGCGGCGGCCGTCAACCTGCGCCATGGCGGGGCCACGATGGACACCCTGATCTCGGTGGGCACCATCGCCGCCTTCCTGTGGTCGCTGTACGCCCTGTTCCTGGGCACGGCCGGCGTGCCCGGCATGACGCATGAGTTCTCGCTGACCATCGGACCGTCTGACGGGGCGGCGAACATCTATCTCGAGGTCGCGGCCGGGGTGACCATGTTCATCCTGCTGGGCCGCTACTTCGAGAAGCGCTCGAAGCGACAGGCCGGAGCCGCGCTGCGCGCCCTGCTGGACATGGGCGCGAAGGACGTCGCCGTGATGCGCGACGGGGTCGAGACCCGTCTCGCGGTGGCTGACCTCGCCGTCGGCGACACCTTCGTGGTGAGGCCCGGCGAGAAGATCGCGACCGACGGCGTGGTCGCCTCCGGCACCTCGGCGGTGGACGCCTCGATGCTGACCGGCGAGTCCGTCCCGGTCGAGGTCGGGGTGGGCGACGCAGTCACCGGCGCGACCGTCAACGCGGGCGGCCGCCTCCTGGTGCGGGCGACCCGCGTGGGCGGCGACACCCAGCTCGCCCAGATGGCGAAGATGGTCGAGGACGCCCAGTCGGGCAAGGCCGAGATCCAGCGCCTCGCTGATCGGGTCTCAGGGATCTTCGTACCGATCGTGATCGCCTTCGCAGTGGTGGTGCTCGGCGCCTGGATCGGTGCCGGGTTCCCGCTCGAGGCGGCATTCACAGCGGCGGTCGCGGTGCTGATCATCGCCTGCCCGTGCGCGCTGGGGCTCGCGACTCCCACGGCGCTGCTGGTCGGCACCGGCCGCGGTGCTCAGCTGGGCATCCTCATCAAGGGACCCGAGGTGCTCGAGTCCACCCGGAAGATCGACACCGTGGTGCTCGACAAGACCGGCACCGTCACCACCGGAAAGATGACGCTGGCCGACGTGGTCACAGCCGAGGGTGTGGAGCGCAGCGAGCTGCTGCGCCTCGCGGGCGCGGTCGAGGATGCCTCCGAGCATCCGATCGCTCAGGCGATCGCGAAGGGCGTCACCGAGGAGATCGGTGCCCTGCCCGGCGTCGACGAGTTCGAGAACCTCGAAGGTCGGGGCGTGCGCGGCACGGTCGAGGGGCGCTCAGTCCTCGTCGGCCGCACGACGCTGGTCCCGGGGCAGGAGCTGCCCCCGCT
Organism: Brachybacterium sp. AOP42-C2-15; assembly: GCF_052377065.1. Lineage (NCBI taxonomy): Bacteria > Bacillati > Actinomycetota > Actinomycetes > Micrococcales > Dermabacteraceae > Brachybacterium > Brachybacterium sp. AOP42-C2-15. The sequence continues at coordinate 79,361 of NZ_JBQSWK010000012.1, read as the reverse complement.
GCTGGCCGAGGCGAAGGCCGCTGCGGAGTCCCGCGGGCAGACGGCGGTCGTCGTCTTCTGGGACGGCCGGGCCCGCGGCGTGCTGGTCGTCTCCGACACCGTCAAGCCCACCAGCGCCGAGGCGATCGCGCAGCTGAAGGGTCTGGGGCTCACCCCGATCCTGCTGACCGGTGACAACCGTGCCGCCGCCGAGCAGATCGCCTCGGAGGTCGGCATCGACCAGGTCATCGCCGAGGTCCTCCCGCAAGACAAGATCGATGTCGTCCGCCGCCTGCAGGCCGACGGCAAGGTGGTGGCGATGGTCGGTGACGGTGTGAATGACGCCGCCGCCCTCGCTCAGGCAGATCTGGGCCTGGCCATGGGCACCGGCACCGATGTCGCCATCGAGGCATCGGACATCACCCTGGTGCGCGGCGATCTGCGCAGCGTGACCGACGCGATCCGGTTGTCACGCCGTACTCTCGGCACCATCAAGGGCAACCTGTTCTGGGCCTTCGCCTACAACATCGCGGCGATCCCGCTGGCCGCGCTGGGGCTGCTGAACCCGATGCTGGCCGGCGCCGCGATGGCGTTCTCGAGCGTGTTCGTGGTGGGCAACAGCCTGCGGCTGCGTTCGTTCCGCAGCCGTGCGCTCACCGCCCCGGCGGGTGCCCCCGCCCTGGCTGGCTCAGTCCCGGCTGCCTCCACCCCGGTCACCTCCACCACCCCGGTCACCTCCACCGCGCCGGCAGAGCCACCCGCCGCGGGAGCCTGAATGTCCGCCGCCGAAGATCCGTTGCATGCCCGTATAGCAGACCCGCCCCGCTCTCTCCGCTGGAGGACCTCATGACCACCACCGATGCCACGCCCAGTCCCGCTCCCGTCCCGGAGGGGCATGAGCACCATCATGGCTATATCTCCGACCGGGCCCGCTATCTCGCGCGTCTCAAGCGCATCGAAGGACAGGCTCGCGGCCTGCACCGCATGGTCGACGAGGAGAAGTACTGCATCGACATCCTCACCCAGATCAGCGCGCTGAAGAGCGCCCTGGACGGGGTGGCGATGGGGCTGCTGGACGACCACCTCCAGCACTGCGTGCTCGACGCCGCCCGCACCGGTGGCGACGAGGCCGAGCAGAAGCTGAAAGAAGCCTCGGCGGCGATCGCTCGTCTCGTACGCTCGTGACCCGTTGGGTCACACCCGGAGCTCTACCGGCACGCATCATCTGCCGAGGTGGGAGCGCATCTCACCCATGACGATTCCCTCCTGCATGCATTAGAGTCCCAAGTGATCTGTATGACCGGTCAAGCAGTCCATCTCGCCGCACGCGCAGTGCGACGGCTCCGACCAGACGCATGGTGATACGAACGCGGAATCGAGGAGACGGATGACCGACAAGACTGCGCCGCCGCACTCAGAGGCAGAGCACGGAAGTGTCGCGGAGGCGCCCTGGCCACAGGGAGTTCCGCGCGCCGAGCCCGCCTTGGATGAGTCCAGGGCCATTCCGAGCCTGCCTCCGGCCGGTCTCTCCAGCGATGCCGGCGAATCCGCTCCCGCGCGCACCGGACGGCGCGAGGAGATCCTCGACGGCGCAGCGGAGATGTTCGCGGAGCACGGGTACCACGGCTCGAGCCTGCGGGACATCTCGAGCCACATCGGCATCTCCCATTCCGGGATGCTGCACCACTTCGGGTCGAAGGACGCTCTGCTCGACGGCGTGATCGACCGGATGGAAGAGCACGCGCAGGCGGCACTGGACCGGATCCATGAGATGGGCGGCGGGCGCGAGGTCCTGCTGCGCGGGCTCGCTGAGGTGTGGCATCCTGCGTCGCTTCCGATCAGGCTCCTGGCCACCCTCGATGCAGAGAGCGTCAGCGAGGACCATCCCGGCCGCTATCGGCTCGCGCGACTGCGGCGCGTCCACGAGAACCTGCTCGAGACGTGTTTCACGACGATGGGCGAGAAGGGCCTGCTGCGCACGGACACCGACCCCGCCTTCGCGGGACGTGCACTGCTGGGGGCGGTGCTGAACCTCGCCGTCCGCGAGAAGACGGTCCGCACGCTCCAGCATCGGGGCTACGGCGATGCCCCGCTGGAAGATCTGGCCAAGCAGGTCGAGGCCTTCCTCGATGCACCGGAGGACTCGACGCCGCAGCGCTGACCGCTCGCCTCGCTCGTCATCGGCGACAGCCGCTGCGGCGAGGTCCGATCCGCTTCGCGGGGTCACCATGCCCACCGCCCCAGGAGTTCGTCGACCGTCACGAGCTCGGCCTGGCGGTCTGCGGCGAGCTGGTCGAGCACCCTCTCCTTGTGGGCGGCTCTCTCGTCAGCCACCGCATCGGTGACGATCACGGCGCGGACATTGTTCGCATAGGCGTCACGGGCGGTCTGGGCGATGCAGGCATGCGTGGAGACCCCGGCCATCACCACCCGTTCCACCTGCAGGTTGCGCATTCGCAGCAGCAGATCGGTGCCGAACCAGGCGCTGTCGCGGGTCTTCTCGATTCGCGTCATCCCGGTGGTGTCGAGCTCGTGGACCACCTCGGTGCCGGGATCCCCGTGGAACAGAAAGCCCTGATCGTCGTCGAGCATGCTCAACGTCCACGTCGAGCGGTCGCGGCTGTGCTCGGTCGTGATCAGGAGGATCGGCACCTCGGCGCGGCGCGCGGCCTCGGCGAGCGTGGTGACCGCACGGATCACCTCGGCGCGGGCCTCCGCCAGCGCAGGCTCCTCGAAGAAGGACTCCTGCAGATCGATCAGCAGCAGCGCACTGCCCTGGCCGCTCACGGAGTGGGGCTCCCCCCGGTGACGGCGAGGGTCTCGCCGAGCACATAGCTCGACTCGGGAGAGGTGAGGAAGACGTACGCCGGAGCGAGCTCGGTGGGTTGGCCGGCCCGGCCGAGCGGCGTGTTCTTCCCGAACTCGGGCAGGGCCTCCTTCGGCTGGCCGTCCGAGACCTGCAACGGGGTCCAGATCGGGCCTGGAGCCACGGCGTTCACCCGGATGCCACGAGAGGCGACCTGCTGTGCGAGCCCCTTGGTGAAGTTGTTGATCGCCGCCTTGGTCGAGGCGTAGTCCACGAGCGTCGGCGAGGGCTGGTACGCCTGGATCGAGGTGGTGTTCACAATCGTGGAGCCGGCGGGCAGGTGCGGGAGCGCGGCCTGGGTGATGCGGAACATCGCGTGGATGTTCACGGCGAAGGTATCCACCCACTGCTGGTCCTCGATCTCCTCAAGGGTCTCCACCGCGATCTGCCGGCCAGCGTTGTTGACCAGCGCGTCGAGGCCGCCGAGCTCGCGCACCGCATCCGCGACCAGGCTGCGACAGAAGTCCGCGTCGATCAGGTCCCCGGGCAGGAGCACAGCCTTGCGACCCTCCTTGCGGATCACCTCCGCGATGTGCTGGGCATCCTCCTCTTCCTGCGGCAGGTAGTTCAGGGCGACGTCCGCGCCCTCGCGGGCGAAGGCGATCGCCACTGCGGCTCCGATGCCGGAGTCAGCGCCGGTGATGAGCGCCTTCCGCCCCTTCAGCCGGCCGGTGCCGCGATAGGACTCCTCGCCTCGGTCCGTGCCGGGGATCAGCTCCGCATCCAGTCCGGGCTCGGGCTGGTCCTGCTTCGGCGGGGTGATGTCGGGGAAGCGGTTGACGGGATCGGTGAAGGTGAGCTGGTCGGCCATGGGGTTCCTCCTGGGACTGGGCGGTCTCGGTCAACGCTCTCGGGCGGGGCCGGGAGACAGGGCACGTTCAGGGTCAGGGTCGTCGGGGTCACAGGCGCGAGTGGGGCGCCTGCGCCGGGTTCAGGGGATCTGCGTCGGAGCGGGGGCGATCGTGGGATCGAGGACGACCTTGATGCAGCCGTCGTGCTTCTTCTGGAACAGGTCGTAGCCAACGGCAGCTTCCTCGAGGGGCAGCCGGTGGGTGACGAGGTCCCCGACCCCGAGCGGGTCGGCGGGGTCTTCGACCAGCGGCAGGAGGTCGTCGGTCCAGGCGCGCACGTTGCATTGGCCCATCCGCATCTGGAGCTGCTTGTCGAACAGCGTCAGCAGCGGCATCGGGCTCGCTGCTCCGCCGTAGACGCCGGACAGCGAGACGGTCCCGCCGCGGCGGACGAGATCGATGGCGGTGTGGAGGGCCGCGAGCCGGTCCACTCCGGCACGCTCCATGAGTGGCCGGGCCACGGCGTCAGGCAGTTTGCCTGCGATGGTCTGGGCGAGGCCCGCGACGGGGCTGCCCTCCGCTTCCATTCCCACCGCGTCGATGACGGCGTCCGGGCCGCGCCCCTGGGTGCGCTCGCGAATCTCACCGACGGTATCCTCCGCGAGGTCGAACACCTCGACGCCGTGGCGTTCAGCCATGGCTCGTCGCTCGGGCACGGGATCGATGCCGAAGACCCTCGCCCCCAGGTGACGACCGATCCTCGCGCACAGCTGGCCCACGGGGCCGAGACCGATCACCGTGAGGGTGCGATGAGCGGGGACCCCGGCGTACTGCACTGCCTGCCAGGCGGTGGGGAGGATGTCGCTGAGGAAGAGGTAGTTCTCATCCGGGAGCTCGGTGCCGACCTTCATCAGCCCGTAGTCCGCATGCGGCACCCTGAGGAACTCGGCCTGACCGCCGGGCACCTGGCCGTACAGCTTCGAATAGCCGAGCAGTGCGGCGCCTGAGCCGTGCTCGGTGACCTGGGTGGTCTCGCACTGCGAGGGCAGTCCCTGGGAGCACATGACGCAGTGGCCGCAGGAGATGGTGAAGGGCACGACGACGCGGTCGCCGGGCCGCACATGGGTGACGCCCGCTCCGACCTCCTCGACGATGCCCATCGGTTCATGGCCGATGATGTCGCCGGCGGTCATGAAGGGGCCGAGCACCTCGTAGAGATGCAGGTCCGAACCGCAGATCGCCGTCGACGTGACGCGGATGATCGCATCAGTGGGGTCTCGGAGTATCGGGTCGGGCACGGTCTCCACGCTCACGCGCTCGGTGCCCTGCCAGGTCACTGCTCTCATCATCCTGCCTTCCGGTGGTGATCGCGATCGTCTCTCCACGCTATGGGCGGTCGCCGCTCATGTCCTCAATGTCGACCGAAAGGTCTGCCTCGGGGGCAGCTCAGGCACTGGGGCCACGACCACGTCATGGACCTTCCAGTCGAGCTCGTGGATCCGGTCTCGCAGATCTGCGACCTGTCGAACCGACGGCTCGATTCCCGGCCGGGGAACGACGAACACCTCTGCGTGGAAGACGTGTCCCTGGTCGCGGACGCGAGCTGCGGCCTCGCCCACCCACGGCTCCTGCCCCGCCCGCACCTCGATCTTGCGGGTCAGCGGGTGGGGCTCGGAATCGTCATAGGTGCGGGCCTCGGCATCGGTGAGACCACCGATGGAGCCGCGCAGATTCTTCAGGCCGTCGCGGAGGATCGAGACGGACACGAGCAGCGCCGCGGTGGCGTCCGCCCACCACAGCCCGAGCCCCACACCGAGCACGCCGGCTATGGTCGCGATCGCGGTGGTCCAGTCAGCCTTGCTCATGTCGGCGTCCGCGAACAGGACCTTGTCGTGCAGCTGCTCGGAGAGTTTGAGCTTCTTCAGCCCCAGGATCACCGGACCGATGCTCGTGACCACCATGACCGCGACCATCAGCCAGCCGGCCCAGATCCCCTGCCCGAACAGCACCGTGAGCCCGATCGGGGGGCGTTCGACCTTGACCAGACCCATCACGGAGTCAAACACCAGATAGCCGCCCATGGTCAGCAGCGCGATCGCGGCGACCAGGTGGGCGACACCGATGGACCGGTGATAGCCGTAGGGGTGGCTGCGATTCGGCGTCTTGCGGATCCGCCGGGTCGCGACGAGGAAGGCGATCGGGGGAAGGAGGGAGAGCATGTCCTCGGCCCAGGCCGCCTGCATCGCCTGCGACTGCCCGGCGACCAGTGCGACCAGCACGACGGTGCCCGTCATCCAACCAAGCGTGATCCATTCCAGCCGGATCGCTCGCTGCAGTGCCTCGCGCTGTGCATCACCGAAGGCGTCGTGCCCCGATCCGGTGTCCTCCTCGCCACCCTCCGACTTGGTGCCGTTCACAGCTCACCACCCCGTTCGGCGAGGTATCGCTCGAGGTCCACCAGCAGCGCGTTCTCTCCCGGCCGCACTCCCATCACGATGTCGACGGGCTTCCCATCCGGGCCCTGTGTGGTGGTGTAGGGCCGCGTCAGCGCGATCTCCGACGTCCAGGGGACATCCGAGGCGAGGCCGCCGACCACCAGATCGAGGTTCCCCTCCTTCATCTCGGCAGCCAGCACGTTCTCTCCCCCGGGGACCCAACGGATCTCGGCATCGATCGTCTCGGCGTAGTCGCTCAGCAGATCGACCTCGCTGCCGCTGACCGCACCGTCGGGAGCCACCTCGGTCCAGGGCGGATTCTCGGCGATCCCGACGCGGAGCTCGCCCCCGGTCGCCCGCTCCAGGGTGCCCTGCGTGTCGGCGGGGATGCTCCCCTGGCAGCCCGCAGCCACCAGCAGGAGGATTCCCGCCAGGACCACGTGCCGTATCCGTTGCCACACAGACATGTCCACATCCTCACCGTGCTCTCCACGGGTCGCCACGCCTTGGTTCCTCGTGCTCATGCACTCTAGGCAGTAGCCGCCGCGAGGGTCCGTCCGATCGGTCGAGGCCCGCGACCTGCACTGGATGGCGTCGCCTGTTGACCCTCCCCCCACGGAGCGCGTGGGATGACTCCGTGGGCCACGCCCCGCAGGGAACGCCAGCACCCCACGAGGGAGGACCCAACATGCTCGATGATGTCGACGACGCAACGCACCAGCACCTGAGCACGATGCAGGCGCTGCTGCTCGAGAGCGAGGACATCGCTTCGTTCCTCCGGGACTTCACGGAGCTGCTCTCGGGCCGGCTGACGGGCGCCGAGGGGCACCGGTGGTGCGCCATCACGCTGCAGCGGGACCGCAAGGCCGTCACCGCCGTGTCCTCCGGTCCCGAGGCCCGGGAGCTCGACGCGCTGCAGAACTCCTTCACGCAGGGACCGTGCATGACCGCGATCCGCGAGAACACGGTGATCCGAGCCGGGGACCTGCGCACCGACGACCGCTGGCCCGCGTACCAGGCAGCGGCGGTGGCCCAGGGCGTGCGCTCCGTGCTCGGGATGCCCTTCGACCTGGATGAGGACGCCAAGGCGGGCCTGAACATCTACTCCGAGATCCCGCACGATTTCGACCGCGAGATGATCGACTCCATCGAGTTCGAGAAGAATCTTGCGGCCGGTGCACTGCGCCTGGCGGTGCGCATGGCAGGCCAGCGGGAGTCGGAGAGCGACCTGCGGGCGGCGATGGAGTCCCGGACGGTGATCGACCTGGCGGTAGGCGTCATCATGGGCCAGAACCGGTGCAGCCAGGAGGATGCGGTGATGATCCTCAAAACAGCGTCCAACCACCGCAACGTCAAGCTGCGGCAGCTGGCGGCAGAGCTCGTGGCCTCGGTGAGCTCCACGCCGACGCGCACCGCGTTCGAGACCTGATTGTGTCCCGGGAGGACCCCGGATACTCTGACCACGAGGTCTAGCAGGAGGCCTTCTCTTCATGCTGCACGGAACGGCCTCCGCTCATGCCCCACACCCTGTCGGTGACCGTCCACGTCGATCTGGACCTCCGTGAGATCCAGCTCGCCGTCTCCGGGTGCCTCACCGCCGACACCCAGATCGCTCTGCTGCCCATCGTCCGCCAGGCGCGCGGACTCGAACCGGCCCCCTGCCTCACGCTCGATATGACAGGAGCGGAGCACGTCGACCAGGACGGGCTGGTGCAGCTGCAGCACGCCATCGCCCGTGAGACCGTTGACGGCACGAGTCCCGTGGACTATCGCCTCCCCGAGCCCCTGCCGACGTGCCAGCGCACCATCGTGGCTCCGCGCCTGTCGGGCACTGCCGAGGATCTGGTCCTGGAGCGCGCGAACCGGGTCGCTCCCCTCGCGCTCGTGCGCGGCGATGAGGACCCCGCACCCGCGTCTCCGGCGCCGACACCGGAAGCAACGCCCGACCGCACTCGCACCTCTCGAGCCCGCACTCGGCGGGAGGAGATCCTCGAAGGCGCGGCCGAGATGTTCGCCGAACACGGATACCGCGGGGCGAGCCTGCGCGATATCAGCCGTCACATCGGCATCTCCCACCCGGGACTCATGCACCACTTCCCGTCCAAGGAGATCCTGCTGGACAGTGTCATCGACCTTCTCGAGGCCCATGCGCAGAGGATCCTCGACCAGCTCGAGACGATGAGTGCGGACCCCGACGAGATGCAGCGGGCGCTCGCGGTGCACTGGAGCCCTTCCTCGCTGCCGACCCAGCTGCTGGCCACCCTCGGCGCGGAGTCTGTGAGCGGGGATCACCCCGGACGGTTCCGGCTGGCACGGCTGCGCCGTGTCCACGAGCACGTCTTCGAAGAGTGCTTCACGGAGTTCAGGACGCTGGGCATGCTCCGCCCAGGGCTCGATCCCGGTTTCGCGAGCCGTGCGATGCTCGGTCTCGTGCTGAACCTCGCGGTACGGGAGAGAACGGTGCGCACCATGCAGATCGGGGTTCATGACGACGCCCCCGCGAAGGAGATGGCGCGGCTGGCACTCTCGTTCCTGCGGACCGACTCCACAGACTGACGTCGAGATCTCGCCGCGCGAGCCGACGGCGGGAGCCCCCAGGTCTGCTGACTACAGTGCCTCTGTTCCCTCACCCGCGAGAAATGACCTTGATGCCTGCTTCGACCATGCTCACCGCCACCTCCCTGCATGCCGGATACCCCGGTGAGCAGGTGCTCCAGGGCATCGACCTCACCCTCAGAGCCGGTGATCCGCCGCTGGGCCTGCTGGGCCCCTCAGGCGCCGGGAAGACGACGCTGCTCGCCTCGCTGAGCGGAGAGCACATCCCCGATGCCGGGGAGGTCACCTGGAACGGGCGCCGAGTCTCGAAGCTGCGCGGGAAGGACCGCAAGACGTTCAGGGCCGCGGTCCGTTTCGTCTCGCAGTACGCGATGACCATCACCGATCCCCGCGAGACGGTCCGCTCCCGACTCGAGCTGGCCGCGAAGGTGGCGCGCAAGGGAGGCCGCACCCACTCCGTCTCCGCTGCGGAGATGCTCGAGTCCGTCGGCCTCGCCGAGCACTTCCTGCCCCGCACCATGCGCACCCTCTCCGGCGGGGAGATCCAGCGGGTCGCGCTGGCGACCGCGCTCGCCACCCGCCCCGAGCTCCTGGTGCTCGACGAGCCGCTCACCGCGGTGGATCCGAATACCAGGGCCCGGATCGCGGCCACCCTCGCCGCCACCATCCAGCGCCTTGGCATCGGCACCCTGATCGCCTCCCATGACGTCGAGCTGCTGCAGCGGCTGTGCCCGCAGATCGTGTTCCTCGGTGACGGGAAGCTCCTGGCCCGCGGCACGCTCTCCGAGGTGCTCGCCCAGACCGAGCACGAGTCGATCCGGGAGCTGGCCGAGGCGAACCCGGCCGCGGTGCGGCGCTTCCGCTGAGGGGAGCCCGGCTCCTCGGGCTCGCCCTCGCATGTCCACCGACAGGCCAGGCCTGCTCGCACCACCTCCCCCAAGTCGGACAAATCGGATGAGCCTCGGCCTATCCAAGGCCTCCACGGCGGACTAGTGTGGCGAAAAGCCGCCGCAACGATGCCGCGGTGTGGTACAGGAGGTTTTGCCATGCTTCTTCATCGGACCACTCGGCTGCTGGCGACGGTCGGCACCCTCGCCCTCGGGGCGGCTCTCCTCGGAGCGTCCCCGGCCGTCGCGCAGGACGCCGCCGAGGTCGACATCGAGATCGTCGCCACCGGAATGAACAGTCCCCGCCATCTGACCTTCAGCCCAGGAGGAACGCTCTACGTCGCCGAGGCGGGCACCGGAGGGCCCTCGGCAGAGGACGGCGGGAACTGCCATCCGCTCACCGCAGCCGCCAGCGCCTGCCTGGGCGCCACGGGCTCGATCGCCCGGATCACGGATGACGGCGTCGGACGCGTGGTCACCGGGTTGCCGTCGGTCGCGAACGACACCGAGGCCATCGGCCCCTTCGACATCGCCTTCACCGGGAACCACCGCTTCGCGATCACCATCGGCCTGGGCGGCTCCCCAGCCCATCGCGACGCCTTCGGCGCAGAGGGGAAGCGCCTGGGAACCATCGTCACCGGCAGCCTCAAGCCCCAGCACGACGGAGGCGATCGCACCCTGGCCTTCGATGCCGTCGCGCACGAGGACGCGCACAGCGTCGATGACGACGTGGACAGCAACCCCACCGGGCTCGCTCGCTCCGGGAACGGGTACGTCTATACGGACGCTGGAGGGAATTCCCTGGTCTCCACCCGGAAGGGTGGGGACACGATCACCGGGTTCGACCCGGTGATCACCCCTCAGCCCGGACCGGTGCCCGCAGGGTTCCCCGCCGATGCCGTCCCCAGTGATGTGATGCAGGGCCCTGACGGCGCCTGGTACGTCTCGCAGCTCGTCGGCTTCCCCTTCGAGCAAGGATCCTCGACGATCTGGCGGGTCGAGCCCGGGCACGCCCCCGAGGCCTACGCCACCGGGCTCACCAACGTCACCTCCCTCGCCTTCACCGACGACGGGACGCTCTATGCCGTCGAGCTCGCGACCGGCGGGCTGCTGAACGGGCCCATCGGCGCGCTGCGCGAGGTCACTCCCGGCAGCGACGAGCACGACGTGGTCGCGGGCGGCCTGGATCAGCCCTACGGGCTCGCGATCCGCGGAGGAGATGCCTACCTCACGCTCGGCGCAGCCGCACCTGTCCCGGGCGGTGGCAGCGTGATGAGGATCGGGCTCTGAGCCCATATCCGTCCGAGACCCGACAAGGAGAGGCCCCACCGACACGATGGGGCCTCTCTCTCCGATCCGCGATCAGCGACTCCAACCTCGGACCGCATGAATGAGAGCCCCCTGGCGATCAGGCTGTGCCCGAGGGCAACCATCGCCGTCCGTGAACGGAGTCGCTGCGTGGCGCGATGTGCGCAGCCGACGATGGTCCCGATCGTCAGGGCCAGGGGCACGATCCACGGAGGCTGGCTCAGGATCCTGCCCATGATGACGGGCGGGAGGAGGCCACCTTCGATCTGGATGCCGCGGGCGCGATCGACGCTGCGCAGCCTTGACCGCACCGGGCATCGGAGGCATCCGGAATGCGAAGAGGCCCCACCTGGAAGGTGGGGCCTCTCTCGCTGGTGCGTCATCAGGGATTCGAACCCCGGACCCGCTGATTAAGAGTCAGCTGCTCTAACCAACTGAGCTAATGACGCGAACAGAAAAGAACTTTACCCCCAAGTCGCCGAGCGTCCAACTCGAGGGGCCACTGTGTGAGCGAGCGAACAGCAACGGCTCCGGGTCCCCCGACAACGGGCCCCTGGATCCACCAGGACGTCCGGCGGCACGGGGACCTGCCAGAATCCCCTAGACTCGATCCTCACAGGAAGCTCGGCGCGCGAGGGCCTCAGCAGGTCGCTCGCCAGAGGAGGTCAGAGTGCGGATCGCGATCACCGGTGCCACAGGTGTGCTCGGCCAGGAGGCCGTGGAGGCGTTGGTCGCCGCCGGCCACGAGGTCACCGGCATCACCCGCCGCGACTCCGGGGTACCGATCGTCGAGGGCCGGGGTGGCAGCGCTCTCGTCGCCGACGTGTTCGACGCTGACGATCTGACTCGGGCGTTTCGCGGTCACGACGTCGTGATCAACACGCTCGCGCACGTCCCGGTGGGCATGTCGGGGCTGCGACCCCTCGCCTGGCGTGAGGACGACCGCCTCCACCTCGAGGCCTCCGTCGCGATCGCGAAGGCTGCTGCCCAGGCCGGCGCGCGGCGCCTGATCCAGGAGTCCACGATCTTCCTCTACCCGGACCACGGCACGGAGTGGATCAGCGAGGATCTCGCGCTGAGCGTCCGCAACCAGGCGTTCCGCCCTCGGGTGAAGGAGATGCGGGCGGCGGTCGACTTCGCGACCTCAGGTCGCAGCGCCGTGATCCTGCGCCTGGGGCAGCTGTTCGGCCGGGACCAGCACACGACCCACGCGCTGAAGGCGACCCGCGCCGGCGATCCGATCCTCCTGGGCAAGCCGGATCACTACGTCACCCTCCTGCACCATTCCGATGCCGGGCGCGCGTTCGTCGCCGCTCTGCGCGCCAACAGCGGCTTCTACAACGTCGGCGGAGAGCCGATCACCAAGAAGCGCTGGGCGAAGGACCTCTCCACGGAGGCCGGGACCGAGAACCCCGCGAAGTTCTACCCGGAGATCACCCAGGCGATCGTCGGCACCCGGCTCGATGTGCAGCGCCGCTCGCTGCGGGTGTCCTCGGTGCGGTTCATGTCCGAGACCGGGTGGCGGCCCACCGTGGGGCCCTCCACCCCGGGCTGGTCGCGACGCTGAGTCCTGCCGGTGCGCCAAGTGCCGCGGCGGCACTGAGTGCTGCCGCGGCGCTGAGCCTTGCCACGCCGCTGAACCCTGCCGGCGCGCCGCGCCCCCGGGGCGCCGTTCAGAGCTCGCGGATCACCCGCGCCGGGTTCCCGACCGCCAGGCTGCGCGGGGGCACGTCCTTCGTGACCACGCTGCCCGCGCCGATCACGGCTCCGTCGCCGATGCTCACGCCAGGCAGCACGGTCACTCCCCCGCCGATCCAGACGTCATCTCCGATGATGATCGGCTCGGCGGCCTCCCAGCCCTGACGACGCGGCTCGAGCTCGAGCGGATGGATCGGGGTGAGCAGCTGGATGTTCGGGCCCAGCTGGCAGTTCTTCCCGATCCTGATCTCGACCACATCAAGCGCGGTGAGCTGGAAGTTCACGAACGTGCCCGCACCGACGTGCAGCTGGGTGCCGTAGTCCACCAGCAGCGGTGCCCGCACATGCGCCCCCTCGCCGAAACTGCCCAGCAGCCCGCGCAGGACCTCTTGAGCGGCATCGGGATCTGCGGTGTATGCACCGGCGAAGCGCTCGGTCTCGACCAGAGCATGGCGGAAGGCCTGCTGGATCTCCGGGTCGTCCGCGATGTACCAGTCGCCCGCGACCATCTTCTCCCAGGAGCTGCGCGGATCGTTCTCGTCGATGTGGAAGCTCTTCATGACGCTGAGCGTAGGCGGCTCCCCCAGCAGCCCGCATCTCTGGCCCCGGAGTGGAGCGGCAGGTCACCGTGGCAGCCGCATCCCCACGCTCGGGGCCGAGTCGACGAACCCCAGGGAGCGGTAGAGGCTCTGCCCGGGCGGATCGGCGAGGAGGGTGATGTAGGGATGCGGCGGTGCGGCGTGATCGATCCGTGCGATCAGCCGCTCCATCACGACCCGTCCCAGTCCCCGACGCTGGTGGGAGGGGGCGGTGGCGATGTCGGCGAGGTGGAAGTACCAGGTGCCGTCTCCGACCACGCGCCCCATCGCTGCGAGGGCGCCGTCGGCGGTGCGCACCGAGGTCCAGGCCCAGCTGGCGCTGAGCGCACCGGCGGCCTGCGCCGCGGTGCGGGGGCTCAGGCCGGAGTCGCGGCGCAGGCTCACGTACTCCTCGCTCGTGGGCGGCTCCTCGAGCAGCCGATAGCCGGCGGGCAGCGGCGTCGGGGTGAGCGGCTCCTCGGTGCCGGGCGGGGGCGAGTTCTCGAGCATGAGCCGATCCTGTCATCCCCGCTCGCCGCCGGACGGGATACTCGAGGGATGAGCATGCCTCCCACTGCCCTGCCCGACAGCCCGCGATGCCCCTGCGGCAGCGGTGACACCTTCGGCGACTGCTGCGGCCCGGTGCTGCGGCAGGAGCGTCGCGCCGGCACCGCAGCCGCGCTGATGCGCTCGCGCTACACCGCCTTCGCACTGAGGGATCTCGAGCATCTGCTGCGCTCCTGGCATGCGCGCACCCGACCTCCTCACGAGGAGCTCGCAGAATCGCTCGCCCAGGAGCTGCGCTGGCTGCGGCTGGACGTGCTCGCCACCCACGAGGGCGGGCCGTTCGATGACGCCGGCACCGTGGAGTTCGTGGCGATCTCGAAAGGCCCGCAGGGGCGCCAGGAGCAGCATGAGATCTCGCGCTTCGTGCGGGAGGACGGCAGCTGGTTCTACCTCGACGGCGAGGTCTGAACGGCCCTGTCGGCCGCTGGCTCTGTGTCCCCACGCGTATTACCGATCGGTGGCTGCAGGTCCCGGACAGCATTCGGCGCCGGTCGCGAGTGCGACCGGCGCCGAACGCCGAACACTGCGCAGGGCCGAGCGCCCGCGCGAGGGTCAGTCCTTCGCGGCGCGGACCTTCTCCTTGGCCTTCTGCTTCGCGGCCTTCGCCTTCTCGACCTCGTGATCCTTCCGGGCCTTCTCGCCCGCCTTCTTCGCTGCCTTCGCTGACGAGTCGTCGCCACCAGTCAGCGCGACCGCCGCAGCGATCCCTGCACCGATGAGGACCACGCCGATGACGCCGCCTGCGATCGCTACGGGGAGCGTTGCAGGGGACTTCCCGTCACCGGCTGCGGAAAAACCCTTCACAGCGCCGGTGATCTCGTTCTTCCAGCGTGTGACCGCGTTCTTCGGGTTCACGCGGTTGATCAGCTCGTCGATGTCGGACGCGAGGTTGTCCTGCCGGCGATATGCCTCGTCGCGCATCTCGTCCAGGTTCTTGTTCTTGGCCACCACTGCCTCCGGGGGTCGTCAGGGTCTGCTGTGCAGATCGTATCGCGGTCAGGGACGCTGCAGGCACCGTCAGCCCTTGGGACGGGCCAGGAAGTCGTCGGCGCCGCCGACCAGCTCGATGTGTCCGGTCTCGACATCCGCGCTCGCCATCTTCGCGATCTCGGCTGCGAACTCCTCGACGGAGTAGAGCTTCCCGGCCGCCTCTCGACGCGCCTCGAGCGCTCCGGGGCGTGCCCGGTCGAGCAGGGTCGCGGTGACGGTGCCCTCGATCATGTCCGCGGAGACCACCACGAAGGAGACCCCGGCGCCGGACATCTCCGGCAGCCGCTCGGTCAGCGCGGTCTCGCCTGCCCGCTTCGACCTCGCGACCTGCTCGTACTCGGGCATCGTCTCGACTTCGTCGATGAAGTGCGCCTGATGACTGGTCACGAAGACCACCCGACCGCCCTCGGGGAGGTGCTCGAGCCCGGCGGTCAGGGCCGCGGACTGGGCGTCGCGGTTCAGCCGCATCGCGTAGTCCTCACCGAGATCCTTCTCCATCCCGCCGGAGGCGTTCAGGACCAGCAGGTCCAGGCCGCCGAAGGTGTCGACCGCAGTCTGCATCAGGGTGCGCAGGCCCTCGGCCTCGGTGAGATCCGCGCCGACAGCGACCGCTTTGCCGCCCGCAGCCTCAATCTCGGCCACCACCTTGTTGGCGCGCGGCGCCTTCTGGCGGTAGTTGATGACGACGTTCGCACCGTCGGCGGCGAGCAGCTTCGCGGTGGCAGCACCGACTCCTCGGGACGAACCGGTGACGACGGCGGTCTTGCCTGCGAGGGCGCTCATGGATGCTCCTGGGATGTCGAGGTCTGGAAGACCACCCGAGCCTACCGGAGCATCACCGGGGGACAGTTAGGCTTGGTCCGCGCGCGAGTGGCGGAATTGGCAGACGCGCTGGATTTAGGTTCCAGTGCCCCAGGGCGTGAGGGTTCGAGTCCCTTCTCGCGCACGCATCAGCCCCGTGTTGAGGAGACAGCTTCATGACCCTGTTCGGACTCGTCCGCCATGGGCAGACGGACTACAACCTGAAGAACCTGTTCCAGGGGTCCTCCGACATCCCCCTGAACGCGACCGGGATCGCGCAGGCGCACGCCGCCTTCGACGAACTCCCGGCGGTGGACTGGGACGTGGTGATCACCTCACCGCTCCAGCGCGCCGAGCAGACCGGGCGGATCATCAGCGAGGACCACCACATCCCCTTCGGCGGCACCGACGCGCGCCTGGTAGAGATCGACTGGGGCGCCGCCGAGGGCCACCCCACCCACGAGATGGAGCAGGCCTATCCGGGACGCTCGTTCCCCGGGCGTGAGGACCATCAGGCGGTCGCCGACCGCGGATACGACGCCCTGGAAACACTCGAGGAGCGCTATCCGGGGCAGAAGGTGCTGGTCGTCGCCCATGGCACGCTGATCCGCTTCCTGCTCTCGGGGATCATCGAGCAGCCGCTGCCGTCGATCCCGAACGCGACACTGTCCCTGGTCGAGCTCGAGGACACGACCTGGCGGGTGCGGATGATCGCCGGCGCGGAGGTCGACCATGCGGTCCAGGTCGTCTCCCGTGCGCAGAACCCCCGCTTCCACGTCGAGAAGTCCCAGCTGGCCCCGGCGCAGATCGCCGCTGCCGCATCCCGGAGCACCACCGCAGAAGGAGACCCCGCATGAACAGCCGCACCGCCGTCGATTCCGAGGGGTCCTGGTTCGAGCCCGAGCAGGTGAGCGAGCTGCGTCGCCGCCTGCCGATCCCCTACGTCGACATCATCCCGGTGCGCACCGATGTGGACGGCTCCGTCGAGGAGATCGGCCTGCTGCTGCGTGCCTCCGGCACCGGGCAGATCGTGCGCGCGATCGTCTCCGGGCGGGTGCTCGTCCACGAGACGATCCGTGAGGCGATCGCCCGACATATCGAGAAGGACCTCGGGCCGATGGCCATGCCGCGGATCCCGGTCTCGCCCGTGCCCTTCACGGTCGCCGAGTACTTCCCCACCCCTGGGGTCTCGCCTTTCCATGATCCGCGTCAGCACGCGATCTCGCTGGCCTATGTGGTGCCGGTGGACGGGGAGACCGCGCCTCAGGAGGATGCTCTCGAGCTGGCCTGGTTCGGGGTCGACGAACTGCTCTCGGAGTCCTCGCCGCTGGAGGAGATGAACGGCGGCCGGGATCTGCTGATCCGGCGCGCGCTCGCCCACGTCGGCGCTGCCTGAGCGGCAGCACCCACTGCGAAGCGGCGGCACCGGAGCGCCGACCAGTCGACGAGCTGACGAGCTGACGAGCTGACGAGCTGACGAGCTGACGAGCTGACGACACCGCCCAATGCGACATCCCCGGCCCCGGAGGAACACCTCCCGGGCCGGGGATGTCGCACTCTCCGTGCTCTGACGGCTCAGCCCAGCAGCTGGGCGACGTGGCTCGCGAGGGCTCGGAAGGCCTTCCCGCGATGGGAGATCGCGTCCTTCTCCGCCGGGCTCAGCTGCGCCGACGAGCGCGTCTCACCCTCGGGCAGGAACAGCGGGTCGTAGCCGAAGCCGCCCTCGCCATGACGCTGCCCCAGCAGAGTCCCGCGCATCTCGCCGAGCTCGACGCTCTCGGTGCCGTCCGGCGCCACCAGCGCGGCCGCGCAGACGAACCGTGCCCCCCGATGCTGCTCGGGGACATCACCGAGCTGCGCGAGGAGCAGGTCGTTGTTCGCCTCGTCGTCTCCGTGCCGGCCGCTCCAGCGGGCGGAGAAGATGCCGGGGGCTCCGCCGAGCACGTCAACTGCGAGTCCGGAGTCGTCGGCGACCGCGAGCAGCCCGGTGGCCGCCGCTGCGGAGCGGGCCTTCAGCAGAGCGTTGCCCTCGAAGGTCACCGCGTCCTCGACCACATCGGGAAGATCGATGCCGGCCGAGGAGATGATCTGCTCGGGAGCGAGACCGGGTACCGCTGCGGCGAGGATCCGCTGCAGCTCGGCCAGCTTCTTCGCGTTGTGCGAGGCGAGGATGACCCGCGACCCGTCAGGGATCGCAGCGTGCGGTCCGCTCATCGCTGCTCGGCGAGGACGTCGCGCTGGATCTGTGCAAGCTGCGCGCAGCCGTCCGTGGCGAGATCCAGCAGTGCTCCCAGCTCGGTGCGGTCGAAGGGTGCGCCCTCGGCGGTGCCCTGCACCTCCACGAAGGAACCGGGGCCGGTGACCACGACGTTCATGTCGGTCTGCGCGGTGACATCCTCGCGGTACTCGAGGTCCAGCAGCGGTCGTCCCTCGACGATGCCGACGCTGATCGCGCTCACCGAGTCGGTGAGAACCTGCTTCGCCGCCGGCAATGCGGTGTGCTGCTTGCCCCACGTGATCGCATCGGCGAGCGCGACATACGCACCGGTGATCGCGGCAGTGCGGGTGCCGCCGTCGGCCTGGAGCACATCGCAGTCCAGCTGGATGGTGTTCTCCCCCAGGGCGTCGAGGTCGATGATCGCGCGCAGCGAGCGCCCGATCAGGCGGGAGATCTCGTGGGTGCGGCCGCCGATCTTGCCCTTGACGGATTCGCGGGGGGACCTGGTGTTGGTCGCGCGGGGCAGCATCGCGTACTCGGCGGTGACCCAGCCGGATCCGGAGCCCTGCTTCCAGCGCGGCACACCGGCGCTGAAGGAGGCGGTGCACAGCACGCGGGTGCGGCCGAACTCGATCAGGGCGCTGCCCTCGGCCTGGTCCAGCCAGCCGCGGGTGATGCGCACCTCGCGCAGCTGGTCGGGGGTGCGGCCGTCGACACGATCGCCGGCAGGGGTCTGGTTCGTAGAGCTCATGGAGCTCCTTCCTCGAAGTGGGGAGAGAGAATCAGCCTGATCAACAGCCATCGACAGTCGCTCGTCCTTCACAGCACGTCGATCAGGGATGCACCTCGAGGATATCCATCGGACGGACCACCGTGATCGGACCGGAGTGCACCGCGCGCGCCTCCGCGAGCGGGATCTCAGGATCCGTCCACGCGGGGATGTGGGTCAGGGCGAGATGCCGCACCCCCGCTCGAGCCGCGCTCTCCCCGGCGCGACGGCCGGTCAGGTGCACACCGGTGAAGCGGTCATCTCGTCCCTCGATGTACCCGGCCTCGCACAGGAAGAGGTCCGCGCCGTGCGCGAGCTCGTCGAGCGCGTCGCAGGCGTCGGTGTCGCCCGAGTAAACGAGCGTGCTGCCGCCGCCCGTGACCCGGAAGCCGTAGGCCTCGACCGGGTGGAGGACGGCGCGGGTCTCGAACTCCAGCGGGCCGATGGTGAAGCGATGGTGGTCCGTGAGCACATGGTGCTCGAAGGGTGCACAGTCCACGCCGTCGGGGATGTCACCGTCGCGACCCAGCACTGCGGAGATCCGCTCGGGCAGCGGCGCCGGGGCGAAGATCGGCAGCTTCCCCAGGTCGTTCCGCTCGTGATAGGCCCAGAACACCTCGAGGCCGGTGAGGTCGAGATAGTGGTCGGGATGCAGGTGGGAGACGACGACCGCGTCCAGTTCGGCGGGGTCGATGACGCTCTGCAGAGGGCCGAAGGCGCCGGAGCCAAGGTCCATCAGCACCCGCCAGAGACGGCCCTGTGCGTCCTCCTGCTCGATCAGGTAGCTGGACGCCGCCCCGTCGGGCCCGGCGAAGCTGCCGCTGCAGCCGATGATGTGGACCCTCATGCCTGCACCACCGGCAAGGAGGCGGTCACGTCGAAGGTGGGGCCCAGGAACCGGCGCGAGAGGCGGGCGAAGTGGGCGCTGCCGTCCCCCGCTGCCGTCTGGGAGAACACGTGGCGGGGCGCGCGCTCGGTCTCCCGCAGCTGGTCCGAGGCACGCAGCTGCCGGTACACATCCAGCGCGGTCTCCTCCGCGGAGGAGACCAGGGTGACGTCCGGCCCCATGACGTAGCTGATCGGGCCGGCGAGCATCGGATAGTGGGTGCATCCAAGCACCAGGGTGTCCACGCCGGCCTCTCGCACCGGGGCCAGGTACCGCTCGGCGACCTCGATCACCTCTTTGCCGCTGACCACGCCGTTCTCGACGAACTCGACGAAGCGCGGGCAGGCCTGCGCTGTGAGGGTGAGATCGGGGGCGGCCGCGAAGGCGTCCCCGTAGGCACGGGAGGTGACGGTGCCCTGGGTGGCGATCACCCCGACCCGTCGGTTGCGGGTCGCGGCGACGGCGCGGCGCACGGCCGGCTGGATGACCTCGACCACGGGCACGTCGTACCGCTCTCGGGCATCGCGCAGCACGGCGGCGGAGGCGGTGTTGCAGGCGATGACGAGCATCTTCACGCCATGGCCCACGAGCTCGTCCATGATCTCCAGCGCGAGTGACCGGACCTCCGCGATGGGCCGCGGCCCGTACGGGCCGTGCGCGGTGTCGCCGATGTAGACCAGCTCCTCCTGTGGCAGCTGGTCGAGGACGGCGCGGGCGACGGTCAGCCCGCCCACCCCGGAGTCGAAGATCCCGATCGGCGCGTTGTTCATCCGGGCAAGGCTAATCTCGACAGCCGTCCATAGCAGTGACGGCACGCTCACTGCGTGCGGTTTCACAATTCGCGCACTGTCAGCCCAGGGCGCGGAGCGCCGTCAGTCCAGGGCGCGCAGCAGGCTCTCCTGCAGCCAGGAGAGCAGTTCGTAGACGGCGATCACGATGTCGGAGCTGACATGCTCCTCGTCGCCGGAGCGATCCGCCCCCTCGACCCGTTCTCCGATCTGCTGCAGCATCCGTACGGTGTCGAAGTCCCCGTCGCGCTGGAGATCCAGGCGATCGGCGAGGACGATCCTCACGTCGTTCAGGGCGCGCAGCATCGCCATCGCCCCTGCGTCGTCGAGCACGATCTCGCTGTGCCCGCCGCCGGTCGCATCCAGCACCTGCATCACCGTGCGGAGATCCGCGAGCTTCCCGTCGGCGAGGTCCTGCTGCCCCAGTCGGCGGTATTCCGCCGCGAGCTCCGGATCCTCCGAGGCTGCGGGGAACAGCCGCTTGACCGCTGAGTCCGACGGTTCTCGGGCGTCCCGGCCGGCGAACTCCGCTTCGAGCCGGCGCAGCGGGTCCTCGCTCTCGGCGGCTCGGCGCAGCACGTCACGCCCGGTATCGATTCCGAGATCGGCACGGATCAGGTCCGCCGTCTCCTGGGCGACCTGGGTGAGGATCGCCTTCTCCTCGCCGTCGAGCCTGCAGGCCAGACTGCCGTCGGCCCGGCGCCGGAATGCGTGCGCCATCAGTCCTCCCCCGCCTTCTCGAGCGTGGCCCGCAGACCGAAGGAATGCATGGCCTGGACGTCGGTCTCCACCCGCTCCCGGGAGCCGTGCGAGACGACCGCGCGGCCCTCCTCATGGACCTGCATCATCAGCTGCTCCGCCACCAGGCGCGAGTATCCGAAGTAGCGACGGAACACGAAGACCACGTAGCTCATGAGGTTCACGGGATCGTTCCAGACCACGGTGCGCCAGGGGCCATCCGCCTCGCTCATCACCTCCACGCCGGGAGAAAGAGCGGTGCGCGTCCCCGTCGCCGGGTCCGCCCTCGGCATCTCCACCGGCATGCACATTCCTCCTGAGCTCCGTCGTGCCTGCTGAGATCGAGACACAACAGGACGAGTCTACGGGGCGCGCCCCGCCTCTCGCAGACGCGGCACGCATTACCGTGGACACCGTGACTTCTGCCCTGCTCACCGACCTCTACGAGCTGACGATGCTGGAGGCCGCCCGTGAGGCCGGCACCGCCTCGCGGCGCTGCGTCTTCGAGGTGTTCACCCGTTCGCTCCCTGACGGGCGCCGCTACGGCGCGCTCGCGGGCACCGGGCGCGTGCTCGACGCGATCGCCGACTTCCGCTTCGATGATTCCGACCTGCGCTATCTGCGCAAGGCCGGCGTGCTGAAGGAGGAGACGCTCGCACACCTGTCGGACTACCGGTTCACCGGTGATGTCCACGGCTATGAGGAGGGCGAGCTCTACTTTCCTGGCTCGCCCGTGCTGCGCATCGAGGGCAGCTTCGAGAACGCGGTGCTGCTCGAGACCGTGGTGCTCTCGATCCTCAACCATGACAGCGGGGTCGCCTCCGCCGGCTCCCGCATGACCACCGCCGCCCGTGGCCGGCCCTGCATCGAGATGGGCGGGCGCCGAGTGCATGAGGACGGGGCGATCGCCGCGGCCCGCGCCGCGTACGTCGTCGGCTTCGCCTCCACCTCGAACCTCGCCGCAGGCGCCCACTACCGGATCCCCGTCGCCGGCACCGCCGCTCATGCCTTCACACTCCTGTTCGACACCGAGGAGGAGGCGTTCCGTGCCCAGCTCGCCTCCCAGGGCGTGGGGACGACGGTGCTCGTGGACACCTATGACGTGGAGACCGCGGTGCGCACCGCGGTCGAGCTGGCCGGGCCGCAGCTCGGTGCCGTGCGTCTGGATTCCGGCGACCTCGGCGAGCAGGCGGTGCAGGTACGTGCGCTGCTGGATTCCCTCGGCGCGACCGGCACCCGCATCACCGCGACCGGCGATCTCGACGAATACCGGGTCGAGGAGCTGAAGGACGCCCCACTGGACGGCTACGGCATCGGCACCCGCCTGGTCACCGGTGGCGGGCACCCCGCTCCCGGCTTCGTCTACAAGCTGGTCGAACGGGAAGATGCCGAGGGGCAGATGCAGCCCGTCGGGAAGCGATCCAGCGGCAAAGCCACCCTCGGCGCCGGCAAGGCCGCATACCGGATGCTGGTGGGCGAGCGCGCCCACGCCGAGCTGGTCCTGCCCGGTGAGGCGGAGGTCGCCGAGTTCGAACGCGAACTCACTGCGGAGCTGACCTCGGAGTCAGCGAATCCGGACTGGGCCCGCACCTCGCTGCGACCGCTGCAGAAGCCGCTGCTCCTGGGCGGCGAGCCGGTGGACGCCGCGAGGGCGCCCGATCGGGTCCAGGCGGCGCGGGCGCGCCACGCCACCTCCGTCGCCGAGCTCGGATTCTCCGCCGACGACGGGCCCGACGGACCGGTCGCGATCCCGACCCTCACCGATGGCACGGAGTCCGCGCGGATCCTGCGCTGAGCAGATCCAGCGCTGAGCAGATCCAGCGCCGTGCGGGTCGAGCGGCTCAGCGGCGGCCGACGAACCAGCCGCGCACGATCCCGATCCGTTCCTGGATCTGTTCGGCGCTGGCCTGGGCGACGGCTGGCCCGCCGCTGCGGCTGCGCAGCGTGTTGTGGACCGAGCCGTGCGGGGTGCCGGACTTCTTCGCCCAGGCGGAGACCAGGGCGCTGAGCTCCTTGCGCAGCTCCATCAGCTGCCGGTGGTCGACCACGCCGGGAGTGACCGGGGTGTTCGCCGTCCCGTTCTTCTGCCGGCGCGCCTGCTGCTGGGCCTGCTGCTGCTGGAGCACCTCACGCATCTGATCGGCGTCGAGCAGGCCCGGGATGCCCAGGAACTCCTGCTCGTCCTCGGAGCCGATCATGCCGCCGGCACCGTATTCGCCGCCGTCGAACAGCACCCGGTCGAAGGAGGCCTCGGACTCGAGCGCCTCGAAGGTCATCTCCAGCTGATCGCTCGTCTGCTCGGGACGGTTCGCCTGCTCGATGAGGCTCTCGTCGAGGCCGGTCTCCTCATCGCCGCCCTTGGGCCGACGATCGAGGACGTGGTCGCGCTCGGCCTCCATCTCGGCGGCGTGGCCCATCAGGATCGGGACCGTGGGCAGGAAGACGCTGGCCGTCTCGCCACGGGTCCGCGAGCGCACGAAGCGGCCCACGGCCTGGGCGAAGAACATCGGAGTGGAGGTCGAGGTGGCGTAGACGCCCACGGCCAGGCGCGGCACGTCCACGCCTTCGGAGACCATGCGCACCGCGACCATCCACCGGTCCTCGGAGGTGGAGAAGTCCTCGATGCGCTTCCCGGCGCCGACGTCGTCGGAGAGGACCACGGTGGGCGCCTGCCCGGTGATGTCCTGGAGCGTCGCGGCATAGGAGCGCGCGGCCTTCTGGTCAGTGGCGATCACGAGTCCACCGGCGTCGGGCACATGGCGCCGCACCTCGGTGAGGCGGCGATCGGCCGCGGAGAGCACCGACTGGATCCACTCCCCCTTGGGGTCCAGCGCTGTGCGCCAGGCCTGCTGGGTGATGTCCTTGGTCTCGAGCGCGCCGAGCTGGGCGGAGACCTCGTCACCGGTCTTGGTGCGCCAGTGCATCCGCCCCGAATAGGTCATGAACAGCACCGGGCGCACCACATGGTCGCGCAGCGCCTCGCCGTAGCCGTAGGTGTAGTCGGCCTTGGAGCGCAGGAAGCCCTCGCCGTCCTGCTCGTAGGTGACGAAGGGGATCTGTGAATCGTCCGAGCGGAAGGGGGTTCCCGTCAGCGCGAGCCGGCGGGTGGCCGGATCGAACGCATCCCGCACGCCGTCGCCCCAGGTGCGGGCGTCGCCCGCGTGGTGGATCTCGTCGAGGATCACCAGGGTGCGGTCGGCTTCCGTGCGGGCACGATGCAGTGCCGGGTGCATGCCGATCTGCGCATAGGTCACCGCGACGCCCTGGTAGTGGCTGCCGTGGGCGCCCTGGGCGTTGGAGAAGTTCGGGTCCAGCGAGATGCCCACGCGGGCGGCGGCATCAGCCCACTGGGTCTTCAGGTGCTCGGTCGGCGCGACCACCGTGATGCGGCGAACGGTGCCCTCGGCGAGGAGAGCGGCCGCGATCTGCAGTGCGAAGGTGGTCTTGCCGGCGCCGGGTGTCGCGACGGCCAGGAAATCCTTGGGGGCGCGGGCGCGGTACAGCTCGAGCGCCTCGGCCTGCCAGGCACGCAGCTTGGGGACGGTGCCCCAGGCGGCACGTTCGGGGTACGCGACGGGCAGCGATCGCGCGGCCGCCTCGGAGGGCTGGCGGGGATCGCTCGTGGAGAAAAGAGAAGGGGTACTCACAGCGTGGACCACCGTACCGCCGACGGGTGACGACCCGCCGACGGACGCGGTGTGAGGAAGGTCCGGCGCGCCCCCGGGCTCTGAAGAGCGCGCCTGGTCAGCAGCGCCTGGCGGGTCAGCGCCGCCCGCCGAAGAAGCCGCGGAAGCCGCCGCCCTTGCCGGAGCCGCCCTTGCCGTCGCCGCCGTCGTTCGGCTCGCGCATCCCCTCGTAGATCTCCTTGCACTCCGGGCACACCGGGTACTTCTGGGGGTCCCGGCCGGGCACCCACACCTTTCCGCACAGCGCGATCACGGGCGTGCCGCCGAGGGCGGCCTGGGTGACCTTGTCCTTGCGCACATAGTGCGCGAACCGGTCATGATCGCCGTCGTCGGTCTTCTGGTCCTGTTCCTGCAGCTGTCGGTCCAGCACCGCGGTGCTGCCGGGCGCCGCGCCCGGATCGTCGCTGTAGGGGTCCATCCGGGACGGGTCGGAGGTGGAGGACATGACTGCTCCCTGGCTAGGTGACGTGATGCCTCGATCGTACCGGCACCCTTCCCGACGGGCCGGTCCCACTCGGGTCCCCGTTGCCCTCCCGCCGTCCCCTCGATGCTCCGCGACGGCGTGACGGCCTCGCCTCCCCGATCGCTGGCCACGGGGCTGGAAGAATGCTGGCCATGGACGTCGCCGTCGATTTCATCCGCCGCCTGCCCTCGGAGATCCGACGGGTGGGTGGCTCGCTGGTGTGGCGGCTGGGCCTGCTGGCCCTGGCACTGCTGCTGAACATCGGCTTCTATCTGCCCTCGCTCCCGGAGGGAACCCCGGGCACCGACATGCCCGGCCTCGACAAGGCCGTGCATCTGCTGGTGTTCGCGCTGACCGTCTTCGCCGCGGGCCGGGTGCTGGCACCGCGGAAGCGGTTCCCGATGGGCTGGGTGGTGATCGTCGCCCTCGCGCATGCGGTGCTGATCGAGCTCGTGCAGCTGGTGGCGATGCCGGCGCGCAGCGGCGACGCCGCGGACGTCCTGTTCGATGTGGTCGGCATCGCGCTCGGGCTCGCCGTCTGGGTGGGGGAACGGGTGCTGCGACGAGCTGCCGCCCAGCACCAGGTGGACCCAGAGGACGAGCCTGCGGAGCTCAGCACGCGCTGACCCGCAGAGGTCGAACAGCAAGAACGGCGCGCACCGTCCGGTGCGCGCCGTTCTTGCTGCTCAGGTCCTGCTCTCAGCCTCTGTGCTCTTCGCTGAGCTCCTCCCGCTCGCACGCTCGCAGCACGTCGCTCAGCCTCTGTGCCCTTCACTGAGCTCCTCCCGCTCGCATGCTCGCAGCACGTCGCTCAGCCTTCGAGCGTGATCTCGTCGGCGTAGACGGCCGTCATCGCGCCGGTGATGGTGTCGACCGTTCCGGCCTCCTCGCGGGCCACCGTCTCAACGGCGCTCGCCACCGCCTTGGTCACGCCCTCGTGGAAGACGCTGGGCACGATGTAAGTGGGGTTGAGCTCGTCGGCGGAGACGACGTCGGCGAGGGCCTTGGCCGCCGCCAGCAGCATCCGGTCGCTGACCCGGGTGGCATGGGCGTCCAGCAGCCCTCGGAACACGCCGGGGAAGGCGAGGACATTGTTGATCTGGTTCGCGAAGTCGCTGCGACCGGTCGCGACCACCTCGGCGTGCTTGACCGCCTCGGCCGGATCGATCTCGGGGGTCGGATTCGCCATCGCGAACACGATCGAGCGCTCGGCCATGGTGGCGACGTCCTCGGCGGTGAGGATATTCCCGGCACTGACGCCGATGAACACATCCGCGTCGACCACCGCATCCCGGAGGGTGCCGGTGAGCTCTCGCGGGTTGGTGACCTCGGCGATCCAGGGCAGGCGCCCTTCGAGCTGCTCGCGGCCTTCATGGACGATGCCGTCGATGTCGGTGACCACGACGTCACGAGCACCGGCCGCACGCAGGAGGCGAAGGATGGCGGTGCCGGCCGCTCCCGCTCCGGAGAGCACGATGCGGGCCGTGGAGATGTCCTTCTCGACCACGCGCAGCGCGTTGCGCAGCGCGGCGACCACCACGATCGCGGTGCCGTGCTGGTCGTCGTGGAAGACGGGGATGTCGAGCTCGGCGCGCAGCCGATCCTCGATCTCGAAGCAGCGCGGGGCGGAGATGTCCTCGAGGTTGATGCCGGCGAAGACCGGCGCGATCGCCTTCACATGGGAGACGATGTCGTCCACCGAATGGGCGTCCAGGCAGATCGGGAACGCGTCGATGCCGGCGAAGCGCTTGAACAGCGCGGCCTTGCCCTCCATCACCGGCATCGCGGCGAGCGGGCCGAGGTCCCCGAGCCCCAGGATGGCGGAGCCGTCGGTGACCACGGCGACGGTGTTGCGCTTGATGGTCAGGCGCCGTGCATCCTCGGGATTCTCGGCGATCGCCTTGACCACGCGTGCCACACCCGGGGTATAGATCATCGAGAGGTCGTCACGGTGACGGATCGGGAGCTTGGACTCGACGGTGAGCTTCCCGCCGAGATGGGCGAGGAAGGTCCGATCGGAGACCTTGCCGAGCTCGACCCCCTCGATCCCGCGCAGCTCGTCCACGACCTCCATGGCATGGTCATGGCCCGCGGTGAGCACGGTGATGTCCGCGCGCATCCGCTCCGGCCCGGAGGCGGAGACGTCAAGGGCCGTGACGGTCCCGCCGCGTCTCTCGATGCGACTGGTGATGTCGCTGACGGCGGCAGAGCGGGCGGCGAACTCGAGACGGATCGTGATGGAGTAACTCACGGATGGCGACGGTGACATGAGGCACAGCCTAACGAGATCAGCGGCTCCGTAGGGACAGCACGCGGCATCAGAAGAAAGCGGAGCGTCGTGCAGTCGCACGATGGAGCGCCGCGACCCCACAGCCGTCCTGATCAGTACCCGCAGATGACCCGCACTGGCCCTGCGTTGCGTGCGTCACAACATCCGTGGGACCCTCGGGCATGACGTTCTGGGGGGCCGATACGGCAGAACTGGTGGCGCTCGCACGCCGGTTCAGGGATCACGACGGGCAGCTCACGGGGACTGCGGAGGCGCTGCAGAGTGCTGTCGCCGTCGTCGGCTGGGAGGGACCTGACGCCACCGACTTCCGTGAGCGCTGGGAGCAGTGCCGTCAGAAGCTGTCGCTGACGGCAGGCCATCTGGGCAGCGCGGCCGAGCATCTCGCACTCCAGGCAGCGCAGCAGGACGCCGCCTCCGATCCCGAGGGCCGTATCGATGCCGGGGACTACGGCGGGATGCTCGGAGGCGAGTTCCTGGACTGGTCGGACCTGATCAACGCCGGTGAGCGCGTCGGTGACATATGGCGCGACCGCATCGAGGCGGGCGATCCCGAGAGCTCTCTCGGGTCGCGGTACACCGTGGAGAATCCCCAGTGGGATCCTGCCGATGTCGACATCGATCAGAACGGCATCGAATCCTCGCTCGTGAACCAGGGATCCCTCGGCGACTGCTGGTATCTCGCAGCACTGATGGCAGTGCAGCAGACGGACCCGGGCCTCCTGGCCGAGAACATCAGCGGCGTCGGTGAGCCACCGGGTGCCGACGGCTGGGAGGTGCAGCTCTTCCTCGACGGCGAGTGGCAGGACGTCCCCGTCAGCCCCGAGGATCTCGGCGTCAACGGCACCATGGATGATGGAACCGGCGACCCCAGCTGGGCGACCATCTATGAGATGGCGATGATCAACGCGAATGATGGCCGGGCCTCGGCCGTCTCCGCGGACACCCCTGCCGCCGGCCTGGAGATGATCACCGGCGAGTCCGCACGGGAGTCAGACTCCATCGGGCAGCCCTCCTTCGACGAGTACAAGCAGGCGATCGATGAGGGCCGCCCGATCACGGTGATGACCGATCCGATGAAGCCGATCGGGCCGGCCCGCGACGACCTGGTGGCCGCGCACGTCTACCAGGTCTCCGGATACGACGAGGAGACCGGCGAGATCATCCTGACCAACCCTCACGGGCCGAACGGCTCGACCACCTACGAGGTGAGGATCGACCCTGACGATCCGATGTATGCCACCTCGATCTTCATGACCGGGATCGGTGAGTGAGCCGATGTGGACGCAGCATCTCATCCAGCAGTCGGGCCAGCTCACGCTCGGCACGCTCCGGGTAGGGGTCTTCCGCACTCTTGCCGACGAGGACGGGCCGTACGCGGTGCTGCGCCTGTCCGTATCCGGCGCAGAGCACGTCCAGGAGCTGACGATGCGTCCCGGTGACGCGACCGAGCTGGAGGGGATCGGTGATCTGCTGCTGCTGGTGGCCGAGCCCTCGACTCGGGAGCGCCGCGGATCGGTGCGCCTGGCACTGGCGAGCGCCCGCACCGGAACAGAAACCGGAACCAGAACCAGAACCGACGACGGTGCCGCCCATGGGTGAGCAGCGGTCGACATGCAGCCGGCTCCTCCCCCGCCGCGCCACCCTGCTCGCAGCGGTGCTGCTCGTGATCTCGGGATGCGGTGGCGGTGGCGGTGGCGACGCGATGCCTGCGGAGGAGGCGGTGGCGCAGTACGAGGTCGTAGCGGAGGACGTCCTCGAGGCGCTCACCACAGTGCGGCCGCTGGCCTGGGAGCGTGGCTCACAGGAGATCATCGAACCCGGCGCACAGGACTGCCGCTATCGGCCAGGGATATGGAAAGCGGACGACGTCCTCTACCCGGAGCCCGGCCAGGGCCGGGACTGGGACCCCTGGCGTGAGGCGCTCGACCCGGTGCTGGAGGAGCATGGATTCGAGGCCCTCGGGCGCGAGCAGAGCTCCGGCAGCGCCTATTGGC
This sequence comes from Brachybacterium sp. AOP42-C2-15, assembly GCF_052377065.1. Taxonomy (NCBI): domain Bacteria; kingdom Bacillati; phylum Actinomycetota; class Actinomycetes; order Micrococcales; family Dermabacteraceae; genus Brachybacterium; species Brachybacterium sp. AOP42-C2-15. The sequence goes on along the minus strand of NZ_JBQSWK010000012.1, from coordinate 50,073 downwards.
TGGAGAGCCAGGGACCGAACGGGTCGCGGCTGCAGCTCTACATCGACGGAGAGCTGCGCATCACCGATGTCCGGGTCGATGCCGAGCCATGCGAGGACGCCACCCTGGGCCTGTGACCACGGCTGGTGCCCCTGGGCCTGTGACCGAGGCCGGTGAGAACACCGTGTGCCGGTCATCTCCACCTGCGGTGGCGCTGGGCACCGGCGTCTCCACCCGCCGCGCCTCAGGCGGTGAAGGGCGTGACCTCGGAGGCGTAACGCTCCCAGATCTGGCGCGCCGCGGTGACCTGCTCCGCATAGCGCTCAGGGTGCGCGGAGGACTGCACCGTCTGTGCGGCGGCGCCCGGTTCCCAGCGCGTGACGTCAGGGATGACCTGGAGCAGGCCCGGCGCGTCGGTGTCCTCCGCGAGCCCGAGGAAGGCGTCCAGGGCGTGCTGCTTGTGACGCACCTGGTCATAGGTTCCCCAGCCCATCGAGGGACGCTGCTGGAACAGGCCGCCGGAATCCGCGTCCACGGCCGGCTCATAGTTGTACAGCCATGACTCGACGATCGCCGTGATCAGCGCGATGACGGCGACCTCCTCACCCAGTTCGTGACCCTTCACCGCGGCGATGATGAACTTCGCGTTGGCGAGCTGCCAGTCGTCCATCGCGTCCACGAGGAAGCCCTCACGGGTCTCAGGTCGGGTGAGGAACTCCTCGGTCCACTCGTCGGCGCCGATCGCCTTCTCCGCACCGGGCTCGACCGCGGAGGCAGGAGCGAGGACACCGAGGCCTGTCGTGGAGGCGAGGCCGAGGGTGCCGGCGGCGATGAGGCTGCGGCGAGAGAACGGGGCGGCGGTACGGACGGTGGTGGCAGATGCCATGAGGATGGGGGTCCTTCGTTCCGAGACGGTGGGCGATGCCCGGTCATCCCGAGCTGTGCCAAGGTAACGAAGCGATCACGGCGAGGGAAGGAGGCAGGTCACGTCTCCCCTTGCCTCCGGGGACGCGGAGCGTCCCGACTTGTGCGAGCCATGACCGAAGCACGCCCGGGGCCAGAGGTGCGAGCTGCGGGCGTCACCGCCGGTCATCACGCCACGAAAGGGAGCCAGCCTCATTCCGGCGCGCACGCCGTCGGCTCCCGCAGCCGGCGCGGGTAAAAACTTCGTCACGTGACCGCGCAGACACGCTCCGGGTGCCGTGCGCCACGCCAGCCACCGTGCCCGGCAGGCTCTGCTCTTGTCCGGCTCGGCTCTTGACCTGCTCGGCTCTTGACCTGCTCGGCTCTTGACCTGCTCGGCTACCGCCGAGCCGGCGCTATGCCCATGACACCCCTGACCGACCTCAGGAGAGCTCGGCGATCGCCTTGCGGATCCGCTTGTCCGAGACCGTCTGCTTCGTGCCGAGCGTCTGGGCGAACAGGCTCACCCGGAATTCCTCGAGCAGCCAGTCGATCTCGCGGGCGGCGGGTTCGGCGCGGCGGCGGGCGGAGAGCTTCGCCCGCTGCGTCGCCCAGTGCTGCTGGAGATCTCCGATCTGCCAGGCGAGCTGCTCATCGCGTCGTGGGTTGCCGGGCAGCTTGTCCAGCCGGATCGCATCGGCTTCGAGGTACCGGCGCAGGTCCGGGAGGTGCGTGATGCCGGTGCGGGCGATGAACCCGTCACCCAGCAGCGAGGCGGCGTGCTCCCGGATCTGGGTGAGGTGGGAGAGCACAGCCAGCGATGGTGCCCGCGAGAGCTCCTTGTGCAGCTTCCCAGCGGTGGCGAGCGCCGCCGCCGCATCCTTCACCGCCTGGGCGGCGAGGGTGACGTGCTGAGTGCGCACACGATCCAGGAGGGCGTCGTACTCCGCCCGCGTGCGCACCACCGCCGTGCCCGCAAGGTGCACGGTCGCCGCCGTCGAGGCATCCGCGAGCAGCGCGGCGGTGGAGGCGTAGTCCGAGCCCGCGACGGCGAGCTTCGTCGGATTCGGCAGCGCGTTCAGGACCGCGCCGAGGTCGGCCCCGAGATCGCGGTCCAACAGGGCGATGACGCCCTCACGGTGGGCGAGTGCCTGCTCATCAGCGGTGGCGAGCACGGCGAGGTCCACCTGCCGCAGGCGGCCGTCCTCACCGCGGCGCGCCACCAGCGCCGGGTAGCCGGTGACCTTCAGCCCGCCGACGGTGGATTCCCGCAGCGCCGGCACGCCCTCGGCGGGGAAGCTCGGCAGATCCTTCTGGGCCAGGTCATCTGCTTGCGCGGAGACCGAGGCGTCGACGCGCTGCTTGAGCCGCCCCTTGAGCGTCTCGAGGTCGTCGCCGGTGCCGATCTGTCGGCCCTTGTCGTCGACCACGCGGAAATGCATCCGCAGATGCGGGGGCAGCTTCGCGAGGTCGAACTCGGGGCCGTACAGCGGGAGGTCGTCGGGGACCCCCGGCAGGGCGACCAGCTCGTCGGCGACGGCTTCGAGGAAGATCTCTCCGGCGTCCGGATCCTCGTCGTGGAGCGTCCCGGCGACCGTCTTGGCTCGTTCCGGGGCGGGGACCAGGTGGCGGCGGATGGGCTTGGGCAGGGAGCGGATCAGCTCGGTGACCAGTTCCTCGCGCATGCCGGGCACGAGCCAGTCGAAGCCGCGCTTCTGAAGGCGGTTCAGCACGGCCAGCGGCACGGTCGCGGTGACGCCGTCGATGCCCTTCGCTCCCACGTCGCCGAAGGAGTAGCTCAGCGGCAGGGTGATGTCTCCCTGCACCCAGGTGTCGGGGAAGTCTGCGGCGATCGCCTCCGCCACGCTCTCGTCGGCCGCGAGCAGATCCTGCTCGGTGAGGGTGAGCAGGTCCGGGGTCTCGTGGCGCTGCGTCTTCCACCAGGTGTCGAAGTGTCGACCGGAGACCACGGTGGCAGGGATTCGCTGGTCGTAGAAGCTGAACAGCTGCTCGTCGGAGATCAGCAGATCGCGGCGACGGGTCTTCGCCTCGAGCTCCTCGAGCTCCTTGATCAGGGACCGGTTGTCGCGGAAGAAGTGGTGGCGGGTGCGCCAGTCCCCTTCGATCAGGGCGTTCTGGAGGAAGATCTCCCGGGCGGCCTCGGGATCGATGCGCCCGTAGCCCACGACGCGGTCGGCCACGATCGGCACCCCGAACAGGGAGACCTTCTCGTGCGCCATCGCGGAGGCCTGCTTCGAGGACCAGTGCGGGGCGGAGTGTGAGCGCTTGACCACATGGGAGCCGGTCTCCTCCGCCCAGGCCGGGTCGATCCGGGCGGCGGTACGGCCCCAGAGCCGGGAGGTCTCCACGAGCTCGGCGACCATCACGTAGTCGGGCCGTTTCTTGGACAGTGCCGAGCCGGGCCAGAGCGCGAAGCGGGCGCCGCGGGCGCCGGCATACTCCCGGGTGCGGTCATCCAGCAGGCCGACGTGGCTGAGGAGCCCGGCGAGCAGCGACTGGTGGATCGCCTGCGGAGAGGCGTCGTTGTCGTTGCGGGAGAGCTCAGCGTCTTTGGCCATGTCCTTGAGCTGGCTGTGCAGGTCCCACCATTCTCGGATCCGCAGGTAGTGCAGGTGCTCGGAGCGCACCTCGCGGCGGAAGGCGGAGTTCGACAAGGCCTTGCGCCGTTCCTGGAGGTGGTTCCAGAGGTTGAGGTAGGCGAGGAAGTCGCTGGTCTCGTCCTCGAAGCGCTTGTGCTTCTCCTTGGCCTGCTGCTCCTGGCCCAGCGGTCGCTCACGCGGGTCCTGGATCGACATCGCGGCGACGATGATCAGCACCTCCCGCAGCGCACCAAGACGGTGCGCCTCGATCAGCATGCGCGCCATCCGCGGATCCAGCGGGAAGCGGGCGAGCGTGCGCCCCACGGGCGTGAGTCGGCGGCCGCCGGGCTCGCCCGGGGCGTCCTCGATCGCGCCCAGCTCGTCCAGCAGCCGCACCCCGTCGGTGATCGCGCGGGAGGCGGGCGGCTCGACGAAGGGGAAGGACTCCACGTCCCCGAGCCCCAGCGAGGTCATCAGCAGCACCACGGAGGCGAGCGAGGTGCGCAGGATCTCGGGTTCGGTGAACTCCTCGCGCCCCTCGAAGTCCTCCTCGGAGAACAGCCGGATCGCGATGCCCGGGGCGGTGCGGCCCGAACGGCCGGAGCGCTGGTCGGCGCTGGCCTGGGAGATGGGCTCGATGGGGAGGCGCTGCACCTTGGTGCGCTGGGAGTAGCGGGAGATGCGGGCCAGGCCCGAGTCGATCACATAGGTGATGCCGGGAACGGTCAGCGACGTCTCGGCGACGTTCGTGGACAGGATGAGTCGGCGGTAGGTGCCGGCCTTCGGCGGGGAGAAGATCTTCTGCTGGTCCTGGGCCGAGAGCCGCCCGAACAGCGGCAGCACCTCGACCGGCAGCGCGGCCCGGCCGCGGGTGCCGCGATTGAGGTGGGCGGTCAACGCCTCGGAGATCTCACGGATCTCGCGCTCGCCGGGAAGGAAGACGAGCATGTCACCGGGGCCCTCGGCCGCGAGCTCGTCGACCGCGTCGGTGATCGCCTGGGTGAGGTCACGCTCGATGGAGTGGATGTCCTCGAGCTCGTCATCGTCCTCGACCTCCGGTTCGAGCACCAGCGGGCGGTAGCGGATCTCGACGGGGTAGGTGCGCCCGGAGACCTCGATGATCGGGGCAGGCCGCTTCTCACCCGAGGGCGAGGTGCTCGCGAAATGCTCGGCGAAGCGTTCGGGATCGATCGTGGCCGAGGTGATGACGACCTTCAGATCCGGCCGCTGGGGCAGGATCTGGCGCAGATAGCCGAGGATCACGTCGATGTTCAGGGACCGCTCGTGGGCCTCATCGATGATGATCGCGTCATAGCGCTTCAGCAGCCGGTCACGGCCGATCTCCGCCAGCAGGATGCCATCGGTCATGAGCTTCAGCCGGGCATTGCGGCTGGTCTCGCGCGTGAAGCGGACCTGGAAGCCGACGGTTCCCTCCCCCAGCTTCTCACCGAGCTCGCTCGCGATGCGCTGGGCGACCGAGCGGGCGGCGATCCGGCGCGGCTGGGTGTGGCCGATGAGCTTCCCGCGCTTGCCGTAGCCGAGCTCGAGCAGCATCTTGGGGATCTGTGTGGTCTTGCCGGAGCCGGTGGCGCCGGCGACCACGACCACCTGGTGCTCGCGCAGCGCGTCCAGGATGTCTTCGCGCTGCTGGGAGACCGGGAGCTCTGCGGGATAGTTCAGGCGCAGCCCGGTGTCGGAGGCAGAGGCTGGCGTGGAGGCGGGCTCAGTGGCAGGCGCGGAGGCAGGCGTCGAAGAAGGCGTGGTCATGGCGGGCCCACTCTACGTGGCTCGGCCGCTGCGGGTCCCGGTGATTTCCCTCGACCGGGCGCCGACCGATATCTCGTGGACCGCTCAAAAGTGGTGATCCTGCGCGCAGGTGGCGGATGTGCCGAGGACTTGGCCCCGGCAGGGCTCCGCGCAAGGTAGACACAGCGCATGTCGATCATCCGTGGACGTCGCTCCGCCCGTGGCCTCGCGCGCGTACTCCTGCTCGTGCTGCTGGTCGTGGCGGTCGTGGTTGCGAGCATCGTCTTCGGGGCACGACGAGCTTCCCATGACGCATCTCCCATCACCTCGACCACGCAGTTCAGCGCCACGATGGACCGCATGGTCCCGGTGCTCGGAGAGCTCCTGGGGGCGATGGGCGTGCGCTCCCCCGCACATCTCGCCGCCAAGCTGGGCTCGATCCGTCCGGTTGCCCTCGCCCATCCCGCGTGGCCAGATGCCGACTATGCGCTGTTCTCTCCCGAGGACTCGGAGGGGCCCGAGGAACCGGCGCTCGGAGCGATCGTCTGGTCGTCATCCTCCCCGGACCAGGACGACGCGGACCGGTCATGGTCCGCGCACTGCGTATTCCTGCAGATCGATCAGCAGGAAGCCCGGATCGCCTGGCAGGAGGTCCAGTGCCCGCAGGAGACCCCCGAACAGCCTCCGTCCGAGAGCTCTCCGGACGACCCCGCCGCCACCCTGGAGCGGCCGGAGCTGCGAACGGGCACAGCGTTCCGCTCCGCCGACAACACTTCTCACGGCTCGAGCAGCGACCCCATCCAGCGCGGTTTTCCGGCCAGCGGGCTCGTGCCGACCGATCGGCCGCCGACGACGGGCGACTGCGGACCGGAGGCCCTGGACGCGGTGCTCGACTCCGCCAGCGGCGCCGGCCCTGAGGACAGCGTCATCCTGCGGATCCAGAACGTCTCACCGAGCTCCTGCACCGTGCCGACGCTCTCCGGACTGAGAGTCGACCGTCAGGGCGAGCCCGTCGTCCCGTTCCTGACCCAGGCTGGGGCACCCCTCGACCTCGCTGCCTGGGAATCTGCCGCCACCTTCCTCTCGTTCCGTCCTCATCAGATCAGCCCCGACGGTGACGCCCTCACCCTCATGCTCGGTGGCAACTGGGTAGCGCTCGCAGATCCGAGTGACCTGACCCTCCGGGTGCGCGACGGCGATGAGATGACAGCCTCGCCCTGGCAGCACGCGGGATACGGGGTGCTCCTGGGGACCGATGAGAACTGGCGTGAGGACCAGGACATCGCACCGCCCTGCGCTCCGGAGCAGCTGGCGGTGACGGCCCGTCCCCGGTCCTCCTCAAGCGGAGACGAGGACGGGCTCCCTGATCCCACGCCGTTCACCGTCCTCAACATCAGCACAGCAGGTTGCAGGATCGAGTCAGGGACGCTCGCAGGGATCCCGGCAGTCCCACGGCTGACCATCCCGTCTACGGTGCTGCTTCAGAGCGGCCACAGCCTCGATCTGTTCGGGCCTGACAGCGCTCCGAACCTCACCGGCCAGCTGATCGTCGACGGCGTCACGCACCCGGTGGCCCCTCTGCAGACTCCCTGATTCGGGGCCGACTCCCTCACAAGATGCGGCCGCGATCCGCGGCCAGGAGAACCACGACGTCCCACCCCCACGATTCAGTCGTGGCGCAGCTCGGGGCACAGCGTTGTGGAGGAAACGTTCTCCAGGCCGTTGACCAGCAGGATGTGCGTGGACGAGACGGCGCTCGCATCGTAAGAGGCATGCTCCACCCATGAGCGCCACGAGCACAGCCCCTCCCCCGCACCGGCCCTTCTGCCAGGGGCGGGCACCACACCGATCGCGCCGCGGAAGCGACGCGCGATGATCCGCACACTCGTTCTCTGGCCCGGTCCCTCCCCGGCAGACTCTGCCTCCGCGTGCCACGAGTATTCCTCCAAGATGATCAGCCATGGCATCTCCTGGTACCGCCATGGCACCCTTCCGAGCCAGGACCCCGAGGTCTTGGATTTCTGTCGGGCGGCGGTGAAGAGTCTCAGGGCGTCGTCGGCCGGCCGGGAGAGCCCCTGGGAGGTGCCCGGGGAGTACGGGACGCTCTGGGGTGAGGTCCTCACCGTCGAGTTCGATGGTCCGCAGCCGGCGGCTGTCGCCACAGTGGCGCGCCTCGCCCACGAGCACGGGCTGGTCCTCTTCGATCTGCCTGCACACCGGGTGCTGACCGCTGCGGATATCACGACCACCTTCGGCGTGCCGATGATCCCCGCCGCTGCGCCCAGGTCCTTCTTCGAGCTGGTGATGGAGTGCAGACAGCGCTGGAGGTGCGTCGATGAACTGCGAGTGCTCGGGTCGGAGCTGATGAACTGCACCTTGCCGGTGGATCCCTCCCTGGTGACACCGATCCAGGAGGAGCTCGAAGTCTTCGAGGAGGTCCTGGACCTGCTCGGGTGCTATGACCTGGAGGACCTCAAGGAGCGACTCGAGGAGCTGATCCATGCGACCGCGGAGGACGACGTGTGGCGGTGAGGTGCGCCGAACGCGGGCCAGAAATATTCGGGAAGCTGACGGCGCCCGGCCTCAGCGTGATAGCAAACTGTGCCCGGCGGCGCCCAGGCTGTGCGTCGGCGGATAGGCGGTGACCAGTGCGAGAGCCATCCGGGTCCCCCACGCCCACGCCCTGGACACCAGCGCATCCCAGATCGCATCATCGTCGATCCCGGTCCAGGCGGCCGTCTCGCGGTAATCCTCCAGCACCGTGGTCGACGGCACGTGCAGCAGCAGGCCTCCCAGGTCGCTCGCCGGATCACCGCGGGTGGTATCGCCCCAGTCGATCAGTGAGGCCCGTCCTCCTGTTCCAGGCAGGGGGACGACGACGTTCCCGGGGTGCGGGTCCCCGTGCAGCAGCAGCTCCCGGCCTTCCCAGGGAGCTGCGGCCAGTCCGGTGCTCCACCGAACCTCTGCCCGCTCACGCACGGCGTCCGGCAGGTCTGCACGGTCGAGATCAGCGGCGAACGCCGTGATCCGTTCCGCGAGCGGGACGCCTCGCGCCGGGTTCCGACCGACCTCCGGCGCGGGCCCGGAATGGATCGTGGCGAGCATCCGAGCGAGGTCCTGTGCGACCAGTTCGCGGATCATCTGGGGCGCCTCATCCGCGGTGCTGCCGTCGATCCACAGCGCCAGCACGGCATCGTCGGCAGTGGCCAGGATGATCGGCAGCCCCATCGGCAGCGGGATCCCGAGACCGCGCAGGCGTCGCAGCACCGTCACCTCGCGGCCCAGCAGCGCCCGAGCGGACTCCCGCCGTGCGACTCTCAGCACCAGCGGACGACCCTCCAGCTGACCCACCGGCCACAGCGCGTTGTCCCAGCCCTCACCCCGCGGGGCACGCCCGATCGTCCAGTCGATCCGCTCGAGCTGGAACCCCTCTTCGGGGCGCAGCCGCGCGCACAGCAGCTCGACGCGCCGCAGATCCACGGGCAGGTCGGCTGGTGGCAGGAAGGGAGCCGTACGCGGCAGGCTGGTCATCCGGCCACCGTACGGTGGCCAGGCATCGTCGGCAACGATCTCGACCTCTCCGGCGGGGCGCGCCCGCCCCCGGGGCAATCCCAGACAACTGCTGCAGGTCGAACGGTTCGATGGCTACCGTGGGCCTCCTGCGGCCGTTCGGCATCCGCCATCGACCGCCACATCCCTGCAACGACCCGGAGGTCCCCTCGTGGCCCGAATCGGAATCCAGCTGATGATGCTCAAGGACCACGTCCGTGACCAGGGCATCGGTCCGGTCCTGGAGCGTGTGAAGGAGACAGGCTTCGAGGTGGTGGAGGTCTCCCAGATCCCGATGACCGAGGAGAACGTCGCCGGCATGGAAGCCGCGCGGGCGCGCCTGGGCATCGAGGTCGCCGCGATCTCCGCCAAGACCACGGTCCCGCCGGGCAGCGACGAGCTCAGCCTCGCAGAGGATTTCGACCCCCATGTCGAGCATGCCCGGCGCCTGGGCACCACGATGATCCGGATCGGCATGATGCCGATGACCGCGCTGCGCTCGTTGGAGGCGTTCGATGACTTCGCCGCCGAGGTCGACGGCTATGCCCAGCGCCTCGCCGAGCACGGGATCAGCCTCAGCTACCACAACCACCACATCGAGTTCGCGAAGCGTGAGGGCACCACCCTCCTGGACCGGCTGCGCCAGCGCGCCCCCCATCTGCGCTTCGAGATCGACTGCCACTGGGTCCAGCGCGGCGGGCAGGATCCCGAGCGCACCTTGCGGGCTTTCGCCGGGGTGCTGGATCTGGTGCATCTCAAGGACTACCGCATCGCGATGCCGTCGGCGGAGATCCTCGATGCCCGAGAGTCCGGAGACGCCGAGACCTTCTCCCGCTTCTGGCTCGGGGACATCGTGCAGTACGCCGAGGTCGGTGAGGGCACCCTGGACTGGAAGCCGGTCATCGAGCAGGCCGTCGCCTCCGGCGCACAGCATCTGCTCATCGAGCAGGACCAGACCTACGGGCGCGATATCTGGGAGTCACTGGCCATGAGCCGGCGACACCTGGTCTCGCTGGGCTTCGAATCACTCATCACCACAGGAGGACAGCGATGACCGAGCAGGTTCCACTCTCGAGCAGGGTCAAGCAGATCATCGAGGTCGACGGGCTGCAGTTCCGCGACCTCGACGGCGACGGCGCGCTCACCCCCTTCGAGGACTGGCGGCTGAGCCCCGCCGAGCGCGCCAAGGACCTCGCGGCGCGGATGTCCCCGGACGAGAAGCTCGGCCTGATGGTCATCACCTCCCGGCCGATGGGCATCTCTCAGCACAACAAGGACTTCACCAGCCACGACGGAGTGCTCGATGAGCAGTACCTGCCGATCAAGGTCGACCCTCACACCAGCGCCGGCATCCCCTTCGAGGGGACCACGCAGATGATCGCGGAGCTGAACATCCGTCACTTCATCATGCGCGAGGAGCCCACCGGATCCCGCATCGCGACCTGGATCAACACCATGAACGAGGTCGCGGAGGAGTCCCGCTGGGGCATCCCGGTGATCGTCGCCGCGAACTCGAAGAACGAGGCCGGCGCCTTCAAGATGGGCGGCACTCCCGAGGACCAGCCCTTCGCCGAATGGCCGGGCACCCTGGGCCTGGCCGCCACCGGCTCGCTCGAGGTGATCGAGTCCTTCGCAGAGCACTCCCGCGCCGAGTGGCGCGCCTCAGGCCTGCGCAAGGGCTATATGTACATGGCCGATGTGTTCACCGACCCGCGCTGGTTCCGCGGCCAGGGCACCCTCGGCGAGGACCCCGAGTTCGTCGGCCAGGCGATCGGGGCGCTGGTGCGTGGATTCCAGGGCAAGGACGGGCTCTCGGCCGATGGGGTGGCGCTGACCACCAAGCACTTCCCCGGCGGCGGCGCTCGCGAGAACGGTACCGATCCGCACTATGCGGAGGGCCGGTTCAACATCTACCCCACGCCCGGGTCGCTCGAGGAATACCACCTGCCGCCGTTCCAGGCGGCGCTCGACGCCGGGACCTCCTCGATCATGCCGTACTACGCGATCCCGTCGGAGGAGAAGTCCTCGACCCCGCAGGGACGGGTCACCGAGTTCGAACAGGTCGGCTTCGCGTTCAACCACGAGATCCTGAACCTGCTGCGCGAGATGGGTCATCGCGGCTACATCAACTCCGATTCGGGCGTGCTCTCGAAGATGGCCTGGGGCGTCGAGGAGCTCACCACCGCCGAGCGGGTGGGTGCCGCCGTCATGGCCGGCACCGACATGTTCGCCGACACCAATGATGTTGCCGCCGTGCGCGAGGCGTATGTCAGAGGGCTGTTTACCTCGGAACGGCTCGACGAGGCCGCCTCGCTGCTGCTCGAGGAGCTGTTCGCCCTGGGCCTGTTCGAGAACCCGTACGTGGACCCCGAGGAAGCGGATCGGGTGGTGCAGAATGCCGAGGCCCGCGCCGCGGCCGAGGACGCGCACCGCAGGTCCGTGGTGCTCGCCAAGAACCATGACGGGGCGCTGCCGCTGACCGAGGAGACCCTGGCCGGCAAGCGAGTGTATGTGGAGCTGTTCGCGACCCGCCTGACCGTCAAGGAGCTCGACGCGCTGCGCCGCCGCCTCGCCGCCGCGCATCCCGGGATCTCCTTCACCACCGACTACCACGACGCGGACGTGGCGATCCTGCTGCTGCGCCCGTTCATCGGCTCGTACTTCGAGTTCGTGGGGATCGGCGACCTCGGCATCGATGACCACTCGCATGTGGACATCGAGAAGGTCCGTGACATCCGCAAGCACGTGGACACGATGGTGGTGGGCCTGAACACCCTGTTCCCCTGGCTGCTCGACGGCATCGAACCACTCGCCGACGGCCTGCTGATGGGCTTCGAGACCGACTACGGGATCATGGTCGAGGCGATCCTCGGCGAGTTCTCCCCCACGGGAAAGCTGCCGATCACCTTCCCGATCGACGCCGCGGCGATCGCGGTCGACGAGAACGGGCATTGCGCCTCTCCGAACGACGTCCCGGGCTTCGCCAAGGAGCAGCACATGGACGGGCGTCCGTATGTGTACGTCGATGCCGACGGCAACCGCTACGAGCTCGGACACGGCCTGACGTACAGCGGCTGAGCAGATGGTGCGCGCTGGCAGGGCCGACGGTGCGCACCATCGCTGGTGGCGCGCACCATGGCCGGTGGCGAGCAGCATGGCCGGTGGCGCACACCATGGCCGGCGGCGCTCCGGTGCGCAGACCGCGCCCCCGGGGGCCGACAGCATGCCCCGGTCGTCGGCCCGCGGTCCGCTCGGACGGCAACAGAAAAAGGCCCCCTCCCCCGCGCTCTCGCGCAGGTGAGGGGGCCTTTCGTAGTGAGTGCAATGGTGGAGCCGGCGGGAATCGAACCCGCGTCCGATAGTGCGGAGCCAGGGCTTCTCCGGGCGCAGTCCGTATTGACGTTTTCTCAGTCCCGACGTTCGCACGGACACGACGTCGACAGACTCAGTCACTCTGAGGTGTTCATCCTTCCCCGATGACGAGGGTCGGCAGCAGTGGCTTCTTAGATGATGGAACGATCCGGGTCAGAAGCACGCCCGGGGTTCCAGACTGCTAACGCTGATCAGGCAGCGAGAGCGAAGTCAGTGCGCTTAGGTTCGGCACTTATTGGTTTCCAGAGAACGTTTACGAGATGACTCTGGCTTCTCGGCCCGCTTCCCCTTGCTGGACAACTACCGTCGAAACCGATCGGCCCCCAGCGTGGGTATGCAGCACAGATATCGACGGCCCCTCAGGGCCGTCCTTGCACTCACTCTTCTGTTGTCAAACACCCACTGACGACGGGTCTCCCCGTGCGTCGTGGTCCCACTCTACCGCGCCCGGCCGTGGTTCTGAAGCGAATATCCCTCAGCTCACGGCGAAGCCCGTCGGCCTGGACCCCGTACGGTCCCGGCCGCGATGATGGGGCGGTGAGCGGTTTCGAGGCAGCAGACGTCCAGGTCCGGATCGATGACGACAGCCTGCGGGAGGTGGTCTCCGATCCGGCGACGCTGGCCGAGTGGTGTGCGGTCCATCCGCGGGATCCTCGTACCGTCGCCTATCTGAGGATGCTCGGACGGCTTGACGAGGCCGCGATCGCCGGCCGCGCAGCCCTCGAGGACAGCGGTCTCTCACCGGTGATGCGGGCCGTGCGCCGGGCGCGCTACGCCCATGTGCTGCAGTGGCAGGGGGCGTTCCTCGCCGCCGAGGAACAGCTGGATCTGGCCGCGGAGGAGACCGGGCTCGAGGATCCCACGTCACCGTCATCCCTGTCGGTGCTGGCCGCCGTCTTCCAGCATCGTGCGAAGTGCCGGTTCGAGCACGCGCTGGCGGAGCATGGCGCCGGACGCACCCAGGCCGCCGCACGGACGTGGGACCTCGCCGTGGAGGATGCACGGCGAGCGCTGTACATGCGCGAGCACCTGGGAGTCGCTGACGAGGGTGTCATCAGCTCGAGCAGGCAGACGGTCGCCCGGCTGGAGCGACGGGACTTGGACAGCTGACAGGATCTGGAGGGCTGACCGCCCAGCCGAGCTGACAGCACCGCCGACCCGCACCGCTCGAGTCTGGTTGCGGCTCTGCGGCTGCTCGGTTCAGGCGATCTCGCGCTGGCGCATGGCGCGCTGTGCCTCGCGCAGATCCTGCTTCTCCCGCAGGGTCTGGCGCTTGTCCCATTCCTTCTTGCCGCGGCCCAGGCCGATCACGACCTTCGCATGCGAGCCCAGGAAGTACATCTCCATCGGAACGATGGTGAAGCCCTTCTCCCGTGACTTGCTGGCGAGCTTCTCGATCTCCTGCTTGTGGAGCAGGAGCTTGCGCTTGCGGCGGGCGGCATGGTTGGTCCAGGTGCCCTTGACGTAGGGAGCGATGTGGGCGTTGTCCATCCACACCTCACCGCCCTCGATGTAGCAGTAGCCATCGATCAGGGATGCTCCACGATCGCGCAGCGACTTCACCTCGGTACCGGTCAGGACGATGCCTGCTTCCCAGGTCTGGTCGATGTAGTAGTCGTGGGTGGCCCGCTTGTTCGAGGCGATGCGCTTCTTCGGGGGGCCTTCCTCCGCAGCGGCCTTCTTCGCCGCAGCCTTCTTCGCCGCCATCGGGGGGTCCCTCCTGCCATTCGTCGTGGTCTGTGCGTGCTCCGGCCACCCCTGGCGACCGGACACCCCAGCTTACGCGGTGGTCATCGCCGGTCGCGAACGCTTTTCGCAGGCAGCGGACACCGCTGACACCGTCCGTGGCCCTCCCGTGAGCCCGTGAGCCCGTGAGCGGGCGCCGGGGCTCAGAGGTACTTGCCGGGGTTGACGGCGTTCCCGTCCTCGTGGATCTCGAAATGCAGGTGGCAGCCGGTCGAGGAGCCGCTGGTCCCCACATAGCCGACGGTGGTCCCGGCAGAGACCTGCGCACCGACCGGCTGGGCGTAGCCCTGCAGGTGGTGGTAGGAGCTGGTGATCAGGCGCCCGTTGTGGATGCCGTGGCTGAGGATGATCTTGTTCCCGGCGCCGCTGTTGTAGGTCCTGGCGATGACGCGACCGGAGTGAGTGGCCCCCACCGGGACTCCGCAGGCCACCGGGAAGTCGACCCCCGCGTGGAGCTTCCGGGTGCGGTAGATCGGATGCACGCGCCAGCCGAAGTTCGAGTTCAGCCGGGCGTTGACCGGATAGATCCAGCCGCCGCCGGTGTCCGCCGAGCTGCTCGAGGAGCCTCCCCCGCCGCTGCTGCTGCTACCGCTGCTGCTTCGCTTCTCGCGTTCCCGCTGGGCCCGCTCCTCCTTCTCCCGCTCCTGCTGGGCGAGCTTCTCGATCTCCCCGTCCAGGGTGGTGCTGCGGGTCTCCAGGGTGGTGGTGTCACCCTCATACTTCGTCTTCTGCTCCTCGAGGGTGTCCCGCTGGGTCTTCTGCGTCTCATAGAGCGCATCGAGATCGATCTTCGCCTGAGACGCCACTTCCTCGGCGGTCTTGGTCCGTTCGACGGCTTTCTCGGCGTCGATCTTGAGCTGCTTGATCTCCTCGCGCACAGCGGTGAGACGCTCGGCGGAGTTCTCCGTCACCACCTGATCCGTGCGGAGGGTGTCGAGCCGGGTGCCCTGGGAGGCCATGGTGATCCGGTAGTTCATCGACCGGTCCACGGCATCCTGCGGGGACCGGTTGCCGAGGTAGATCGTGGAGGGGTTCGGTATGCCGCCGCCCTTGTAGGCGGTCAGCGCCACGGTGGCGAGCTCGCCGCCGCTGCGCTCCACCTCCTCTTTCCCTTCCTCGACCTCTCCCGAGAGGCGCTGCTCCTCCTTCTGCGCGGTGGTCAGGCGTTCCCCGACGATGCGGTCATCCTCGCGCGCTTCCTCGAGCTCGGCCTGGGCGAGCTCGAGATCTTCCTGCGCCTGGGGGATAAGCAGCTCGGTCTCGGCGAGCGCGAGGTAGGTCTCTGCGAGCTCGGTGTTGACATCGTTCAGCTCGATCCGGAGGTCCTCGAGCTTCTGATCGATCACGGAGCGCTCGGCGATCTTGTCTTCCTTGGTGCCCTCGGCCGAGGCTGGGGAGACCGGCATCATCAGCATCGGCAGCACCATCAGGGCTGCGGCGAGCATGCAGAGGGGGCGGCGCAGGATGCTCTGGGACATGCTCACACCTTCAGATAGCGATTGAGGGAGACCACCGAGGAGGCGATCGAGAGCGCGGCTCCCAGCACGATCAGGAGAGGCGCGGCCCAGACCAGATCGGCGGGGCCGACGGTGATGAGCTGCTCGCCGAGGGTGGGTGCGAGCCAGCCCTGGACGATGTAGTGCAATCCCAACCAGAGCATGCCGGAGGCGATGACGCCACCGATGATCGCCGCGACCGCGCCTTCCAGCAGGAATGGGAGGCGGATGAAGAGGTTCGAGGCACCGACCAGACGCATGATCGCGATCTCTCGACGGCGGCCGGCGACGGACATCCGGATCGTGGTCGCGACCAGCAGCAGGGCCGCGATCAGCATCAGCACGGCGAGGCCGAGGGCGAACATCGTGGACTGGTTCAGCACGTCGATGAAGGGCGCGAAGGCCCCGAGCAGATCCGTGACCTCGTCCACCCCGTCCCGGCCTTGGAAGAACTCGACCACGGCCGCGGAGTCGTCGGCGTTCTCGAGGGTGATGTGGAAGGAGACCGGCATGTCCGCGGCAGTGAAGTTCGAGACGAAGCTCTCCCCGGCGAACTGCTCCTGGTAGATCGCGAGGGCTTCGTCCTGGGAGCGCTCGGTATAGGAGGCGACATACGGGGAGAGCACATCGCCCTCGAGCGCCTCGCGCACGGAGTCGATCTGGGCATCGGTCGCCGCACCGCCGGCACAGGAGGCGGCAGTGGAATGGGGGGAGCACAGGAAGATCGTCACCTGGGACTGCTCGACCAGGGTCGACTTCATATCCATGATCTGCTTCTGCATCAGCGCGCCGGTGCCGACGAAGGTCAGCGAGACCGCGGTGACGATCACGACGGAGATGACCATGGCGATGTTCCGCCACAGACCGGTGAGGATCTCCCCGAGGATGTACCGCGCCCTCATCGGAGGTCCTCCTCGTCGTCCTCGGCGAAGGGGTCCTCGTCCTGGGCCCGCAGCGCTTCACGCTCGTCGATCAGCTCCTCCTCGAGGATGTCCTCGGCAGGGGTCTGCGTCTCGGGGGTGTCACTCTCCGCGACGGTCTGAGTCGCAGGAGTCTGCTCCGGGGCCCCGTCCCAGTCGGCCACCAGGTCGGCGTCCTCCAGCGGATGCTCCTCGCGGTAGGACGAGTCGTCGGGAAGATTCCCCGAGATGACGCTCACCGGCGCCGGGGTCTCGTACCCTCCGCCTTCCTCGTCACGCACTACCTGGCCGCCGACCATCTCGACCACTCGGCGCTGCATCCGGTCCACGGCTGTCCGGTCGTGGGTGGCCATCACCACTGTGGTGCCGCGCTCGTTGATCTCGGCCAGGAGGTCCAGGATCCCCTCGGCGGTGGAGGGGTCGAGGTTGCCGGTGGGTTCGTCGGCCAGCAGGATCGAGGGCCGGTTGACGTAGGCCCGCGCGATCGCGACGCGCTGCTGCTCACCGCCGGAGAGCTCATGAGGCAGTCGCCTGCCCTTGTCCTCCAGGCCCACCATCTCGAGCATCTCGGGCACCAGGCGGCGCACCACCTTGCGGGGCGTGCCGATCACGGCGAGCGCGAACTCGATGTTCTGGTAGGCCGTCTTGGAGGGCAGCAGGCGGAAGTCCTGGAACACCATGCCGATGTCGCGGCGCAGCGAGGGGACCTTCCACGATGGGATGCGGGAGAGGTCCTTGCCCGCCACGTAGACCGTGCCGCGGGTCGGTGCGACCTCTTTGAGCACCATGCGCATCAGAGTGGATTTCCCGGAGCCGGAAGCTCCCACGAGGAACACGAATTCCCCGCGGGTGAATTCGAGGTCGAGATTCTCCACGGCGGGGTGCTGTCCACGCATGTACGTCTTGGTGACGTCGTCGAAGCGGATCACTGGTGCCTGTCACATCTGGGGGAAGTCGTGCTCCTCCAGCGTAGGGGCGCAGGGCCCGGAATCGACGAAGGTGCGGACAGCATCCTGGTCAAAACCTGGTCAAGTGTGGGTGCCTCTGGTCACGCTCGGGCATTCGATCATTCCGGTGCTTGATCGCTCAGGGACTCGATCGCCCCTGTGCCCGAGCACTCAGGCGCTCAATCGTCCCGGTGCCGGAGCACTCAGGCGCAGGCGCTCGATCGTCCCGGCGCCGGAGCGCGTGGCATCCGTTCGCTCAGGCGCTCAGCTGTGGGACTTGTTCTGCTCGGCACGCCAGCGGATGCCGGCATCGATGAACTCATCGATCTCGCCGTCGAACACGGAGGAGGGGTTGCCCTCCTGGTATTCGGTGCGAAGGTCCTTGACCATCTGATACGGGTTCAGCACGTAGGAGCGCATCTGGTCGCCCCAGCTCGCCTTCACATCGCCCGCGAGCTCCTTGCGCTCGGCGGCCTCCTCGGCCTTCTTGAGCAGCAGGAGGCGGGACTGCATGACGCGCAGCGCCGCAGCTCGGTTCTGGATCTGCGACTTCTCGTCCTGCATGGAGACCACGGTGCCGGTGGGCAGGTGGGTCATGCGCACAGCGGAGTCCGTGGTGTTCACGGACTGGCCGCCGGGGCCGGAGGAGCGGAACACGTCGACCTTGAGGTCGTTCTCAGGGATCTCGATCGCGTCGGTGGACTCGATCAGCGGGATCACCTCGACCGCGGCGAAGGAGGTCTGGCGGCGGCCCTGGTTGTCGAAGGGGCTGATGCGCACCAGGCGGTGGGTGCCGCCCTCGACCGAGAGGGTGCCATAGGCGTAGGGCGCGGAGATCTGGAAGGTGACCGACTTCAGCCCGGCCTCCTCCGCGTAGGAGGTGTCCATGACCTTGGAGGCATGGCCGTGGCGCTCTGCCCAGCGCAGGTACATGCGCATGAGCATCTCGGCGAAGTCCGCGGCGTCGACACCGCCGGCGCCGGCGCGGATGGTGACCACCGCGTCCCGCTCGTCATACTCGCCGGCGAGCAGCGTGCGGACCTCGAGCTCGTCGAGGGTCTTGTGAATGCTGACCAGCTCGTTCTCCGCCTCGTGGAGGGTGTCGGCGTCGTCCTCCTCAGCGGCGAGCTCCACCATCACCTCGAGGTCCTCGATGCGGGAGGAGAGCTCGCTGATGCGGCGCCGCTCGGACTGCGCGTGCGAGAGCGCGGAGCTGACCTTCTGGGCATTGTCGACGTCGTCCCACAGGTCCTGCGCGGACGCCTGCTGCTCGAGGTCGACGATCTTCGCGTCGAGCGCGTCGATGTCCGTCACCTGCTCGATCGAGGACAGGGTCGAGCGGAGCTGGGGGATCTCTACGGAGAAGTCGATGGAAGCCACGACGTCGGAGTCTACGGCAGGGGGCTGGACATGCTGCCCGATGTGCGGCAGATGGTGCTTGCTATATGGCGGCGGCCCGGCGCCTGGGGACGCTCAGTCGCGGGACGACGAGGTTCGCTCCCCCGCCCCTGCCAGCCAGATGCCGAGGTCGCGCCCCACCTCGGCAAGCAGCTCTTCACCGTCCTCGAGAGCACGCTGGAGCGAGCCGGCCCGCGACGTGAGATCCCACGCCTCGAGGATTCCGGCGTCGCGGAGCTGCTCCGGGCTGAGGGTGATCGCGCCGGCCACCGCGGCGACGTCGAGGCCGCGCTCCCGGGCACGGCGGGCGACCTCGGCCGGGCCCTTGCCGTGCAGCGTCTGGGCATCGAGCTTCCCCTCGCCGGTGACCACCACGTCCGCCTGGTCGAGCAGTGCGTCGACGCCGACCAGCTCGAAGACGGCATCGGCTCCTGAGCGCTGGACGGCGCCCAGCAGGAACAGGGCGAAGCCGGTCCCGCCGGCGGCTCCGGCCCCGGGCTGATCGCGGTGGATACGGGCCGGATCGAGGATCTGGGCTGCGGCGGTGAGCGTCGCGTCCGCCCGGCCGACGTCCTCGGGGTCGAGACCTTTCTGGGGGCCGTAGACGGCAGCCGCTCCGTCGGGACCGAGCAGCGGGTTGGTGACGTCGTTCGCGGCGACGAGGGTCACGCCCTCGAGGGCTTCGAGTGCCGGGGCGAGATCCGCAGAGGCGAGGGTTCTCACGCCGGCGAGTCCGGCACCGATGTCGGTGCCGTCCGCCTGGAGGAGATGAGCACCCAGGCCCTGCAGCAGACCGGCACCGCCGTCGGTGGAGGAGCTTCCGCCCAGGCCGACCAGGATGGTGCGGGCGCCTGCGGTGATCGCGGCACGGATCAGCTCGCCGAGGCCTCGGGTGGAGGCGGTGTGCGGTGCGAGCTCACCGTCAGGGAGCGCCTGCAGGCCGACGGTCTCGGCGAGCTCGAGCACCGCGACGTCGTCCTGGAGGGCCCAGCGGGTGGTGCGGGGCCGTCTCGTGGGGCCGGTGATGGAGGTGGTGTGCTCGGTGGCTCCGGCGGCGAGCGCGGCATCGACGGTGCCGTCGCCGCCGTCGGCGATGGGGCAGGAGAGCACGCGGAGCTGCGGGGCTGTCTCGGTGATGCCGCGGCGCAGCGCGTCCACCACCTGAGCGGCGCTGAGAGTGCCCTTGAACTTGTCCGGGGCGAGCAGCACGGTGCGGGTGGTGGTCATCGGGCGCGAGCCTCTCCTTCGACGGTCAGTGGGATGGCGGTGCCGGTCCCTCGCGTGAACCATCCTGCCAGGGGCGGGTGGGTGCGGGCGGAGATGACCACGTGGACGGTGCCATCTGCGTCCACGGAGACCTCCGCAAGCTGGATGCTCCCGGTGCTGGCGGTCTCGTGCGGGTAGTCGCGCAGGTGCGCCTCGGCGGCGGCGCGCGCGGTGCTGCGATGGATCGCGGCCCCGTCACCGGCGACGTAGAGGCGTGCGGGGTCGACGGCCTGGGCTGCGGCGAGCGCTGCGCTGTCCGCAGCGTGCTGGAGCCCGTTGCGCTCGAGCTGCACGCCGGTGATCGCGGTGCCGACGGCGATCACCATGAGCACCACGACCAGCACTCCGGTCGTCAGGATCGTCATCGATCCGCGGGCATCCCGCAGGCGATCCCGCAGGGCAGCGAGGAGACGGCGCATCAGCGGCCTGCCCGGTGCTGATCGACCGGCACCGCATGCGAGGCCCCGACGGCGACCGGCCCGGTCTCGCCGAGGATCGGACCGAGCCCGGGGACCGGGACCGGGATACGCACTCGCACGCTCACCGTTCCTCCCGGGGAGGCGCAGGGATCCTCGCTGCAGCTGATCGTCGCCACCTCCGTCGCGGGCAGGCCATGATCCTCGAGGATCATCTCGGTATGGCGGGCGGCGCGGTGGGCTGCTCGCTCGGGATCGGTGTCGGTCGCGTGGATCCGTGCCACGTCACGGGAGATCGTGTCCGCCGCGAAGACAGCGGCTTGGACATTCCCGAGGGTGAGCACGAGATAGAGGGTCGGGATCAGCAGAGCTGCCGAGAGCACGACGAATTCCACCAGTGCATTGCCTTCCTCCTGGCCGAGCGCATCGCGGATCGGTGCTCGGCCCGGAACTCGGCGCGGGATCGTCATATCGAGTCCTCATCCAGTGCCCGTCCTTCGACGGACAGCGTCCCTCCGGGACCGAACAGCCCGACCAGTGGCAGAGTTGCCGAGACGTGGACGTGGATGGTTCCGTCGGGTTCCTGGCTCGCGGTCGCCGCGGCATCGAGCCCGTCGCCGAAGCGCTCTGCGATCAGCCGTTCAGCACGGTCGGCCCCGTCCTGCGGCGTCGAACCCACCAGGGCTGCGTGGTGAGCGCCCTGGACTGCAGCATCGACCAGAGTGTTCCGGGTGTGGACGATCAGCGCCGCCTGGATGATCAACAGCCCGATCATCACGATCAGCACGGCGACCATGGGGAACTCCGCCACTGCGGCCCCATCGTCTGCTCGCAGCTTGCGCTCGAGGTGGCGCAGGCCACCCGGGCGGTGCTTCGGTCGGCGGCGTGCTGTGTACTCCGCTCCCGATGCTCGGGGACCCTCTCTGATGCTCCTCATGAGGATGACTCTCGAAGTGCTGGTCGGATCAGAGGCTGCCGCCGAGGAACGGCGCCATCGCATTCTCGAAGATCTGCACGATCTGGTCTGAGGCGACGGCCCAGAGTGCGACGACGATCCCGGCGGTCATCAAGGTGATCAGCACCCACCCGGGGACGTCGCCCCGGTCGGAGCCGAGGCGCGCCATCAGCCGCTGGCGGAGAGACCGCCGAGGCGCCTGTTCCGGCATCTGGGCACCAGTTCGCGAGGCGCGGCGGGTGCGATGGAGTGTGGTGCGGTGGACAGTCATATCGGCCTCCTCGGCAGATGGTGCGGAGCGAACTCCGGCGTGCAGGTCGGGTCGGGTCGGGTCGGTTCGGTTCGGTTCGGTTCGGTTCAGGTCGAGTCTGGTCGGGTCACGTCAAGCCCGTCGGGAACGACGGAATGGGCGGGTGGACTGGTCAGAGGCTGATCTCCAGGACGGCGAGGCCGGGGAAGATGGCGAAAATGATGACCAGCGGCAGCACGAAGAAGACCACCGGAACGAGCATCATGATCTCGCGCTGTCCGGCCGTCTCCATGAGGTCTCGCTTCGATCCTTCGCGGGCATCCTGGGCCTGTGCACGCAGCACCTCGGCGAGCGGAGTGCCGCGCTCGATGGCGATCGAGACCCCTTCGCCGAAGCGGCTCAAGGAGTCCAGAGGTGTGCGGGAGCCCAGGGAGGCGAGCGCCTGGGAGACGCTGGTGCCGGCACGGATGTCGGCGACGGTCGCTGCGAATTCATCGGGCAGCGCTCCCGAAGAGGTACGGGCCACGCGCTCCATGGCGGCGATCGGGCTCTCGCCCGCGGCAACCGCCAGGGCCAGCAGATCCGCGACGGTCGGGAACTCGCGCGCCATCCGAGCTGCCCGATGCTTGATCTCCACCCCCAGCAGGTAATCGCGCAGCAGCACTCCGAGCAGCGTGCCGAGAACCACGATCGTGAAGCCGAGCAGCGGGCTCGTGCCACGCAGCCCGATCGCCAGGACGGCCAGGATGACACCGATCACCATTCCGGCGGCACCGAAGATCACCTGTTCGATGCGGAAGGAATCTGCCGAGGTGCGCCGACCTGCGAGACGCAGGCGACGCTCGAGCTGCTCGGGACCACCGGTGAGCCGTTCGAGCACGCTCAACCCTTGAACCGCGACTGGTCCCATCAATCTTTCCAGCACGATCCGTGCCTGGCTGGTCGCTCGCGGCGCGGCGAACAGCGATGCCGACCGGGAACGACGGAGATATGGATCGACCCGTGCGGCGAGGTCCCGCGAGCGTAGCCATGGCAGCTGCCAGGCGAGGAGGGTGATCCCCACCCCTAACAGGAGGCCGAGCACGATTCCCGAGATCGCGGTGACGGAGCCGTTCATCGCAGCACTCGCTCGTCCTGAGGAAGCCTGGCGATCAGCAGCATGATGCGATACGCGACCAGGGAGACGGCCGCTCCGACCATGATCACGATGAGTCCCGTCCCCGAGTCGTAGGCCTGGGCCGCCTCGGGACGCGTCGCCATCAGACCCAGCACTATCCAGGGCGCGCCGAGCGCAAGCCGCGCCGCATTGACGGTCCAGGACTGCCTGGCCTCCAGCTCCGCGCGGGTTCGGGAGTCTTCACGGAGGAACGCGGACAGCGTGCGGAGCAGGCCGCCGAGATCTGTGCCGCCGACATCCCGGGTGATCCGCAGCGCCTCGACGATCCGGTCCCCCACGGGATCCGCAAGGCGAATCTTGAGCCGATCGAGGCAGGATGCGAAATCACCGCTGGCCTGGTAGTCGAGGGCGAACTCCGCGAAAGCTGGTTGCAGCTCCTCAGGCCCCTTACGGCTGAGCTGGACGAGAGCTTCCGGGAGCGACAGTCCGGCACGGACCGCTGAGTTGATGTGGTCGACTGCCTCCGGCCAGACCTCGCGCATGGCGGTGGTGCGACGGCGCGCCGCCGAGCGCAGCACGAGCACCGGAAGCGCGGAGACGACCACTCCGATCGTCAGCGACGGGACTACCGCGCTGGAGATCGCCCAGAGGACTGCCGCCACCACCACTCCCAGACCGGCACTGAGTGCCGGCACCGAGGCGGGCGGAACCGTATCGAGCCCGACCTTGATCAGATCATCGCGAAGTCGATCCATCGCCCGGGCGACGACCCCTCGGCGGCTCGTGCTGCCCTCCTGTTCCCACATCGACCACCAGATCGCAAGCAGGCCGAGTCCCGCGATCAGTCCCAGGAAAGCTCCATCACTCATGCCGCCAGCGCCTGCCCCAGCAGTGCCGTCAGGTCGAATCCGGCACGGGCGAAACGCTCTGGATGAGGCGGATGACCGTCACCCCGCACCAGCCGATCCCCGCGCTGCGAGAAGACATCGGAGATCTCGATCGTCTCGTCCTCCACCCGACCGCTGAGCCCGACGATCTCCCGCACCCGGCGACGACCATCCGCGAAGATGTCGAGGTGGACCACCAGGTCGATGGCGCTCGCCACCGTGGGGACCACGAACCTGCTCGACACGTTCTCCCCGGCGAGCAAAGGCAGCGTGCACAGCTTCGTGACGGCATCGCGTGCCGAGTTCGCGTGGATCGAGGCGAGGCCGGGCAACCCGCTGTTCAACGCGATCAACATGTCGAGGCTCTCCGCCTCACGGACCTCACCGACGATGATCCGGCTGGGGCGCATGCGGAGCGCTTCCTTCACGAGCCTTCGCATCGAGATCTCCCCGGTGCCTTCGAGGTTCGCCTGACGGGTCTGCATCGCCACCACATCCCGCAACGCGAGGTTCAGCTCGAAGACCTCCTCGATCGTCACCACTCGCTCCCGAGCACCGACGGATTGTGCCAAGCAGCGCAGGAAGGTGGTTTTTCCGGCGCCTGTCGCCCCTGACGCGATCACGTTGAGCCCGGAGGCGATCGCGGCGTCGAGGAAATCCGCAGCCTGCTGCGGAAGGGAGCCGAGGGCCACCAGACCCTGCAGGTCATATGCCTTCGCCACGAACTTTCGGATGTTGATCGCCCAATGGGCCCGAGTCACGCTGGGGATCACGACATGCAATCGCGACCCGTCGGGCAGCAGCGCATCCACGAAGGGTGTGCTCATGTCGAGCCGGCGGCCGCTGCTGACCAGCATCCGCTCGACGATGCCGCGCACCTCGGTATCGCTCAGCACGACGGTGGTCAGCTCGCTGCGCCCGTTCCGCGCGACGAAGACCTGCGAGGGCGAGTTCAACCAGATTTCCTCGATGCCCGGGTCGTCGAGCATCTCCTGCAGCGGGCCGAAGCCGCCGATCCGGGCAGCGATCGTCGCGACCATCGTGTCGTCGTCGCGCAGCACCGGGACCTCACCCGACGAAGCGCGGTGATCGTAGTCAGCGACCACCTCACGAATGAAGGGTTCCAGCTGATCAGCATGCACATCGAGACCCCGGCGGCGAATCAGCTCGCGCGATTCGTTCTCGATGATCGTGGCGGCATCCATCCGTTCCCCTCCCGGCTCCGACCGACCGGCTGCCCTCACAAATGTGAGGTGACGCACTCCACGTCGTCTCCGACACTGTAGGGGTAACTTGCGGCCACCGCTCGCCCCTCCCAGCGATTGTGGACAACTCTCCCTGCTCGCGCTCATGGCAGGATGACATCTGTCCGTGAGTCAACCGATCCCAGGAGCTCCCCATGGCCGACTCCTCAGCCAAGGGCGACGACGCCCCCTCGATGTCCGGCACCACCGTGAAGTACATGGCCAAACGCGTGCTCACCGAGTTCCTGCGCGATGGCGGCACGGATCAGGCCGCGAAGCTCACCTACTTCATGGTGCTCTCGATCGCCCCCACCCTGCTGGCGCTGTTCTCGCTGGCCACGCTGCTGCTGTCCGGGATCAAGGATCAGATCGCTCAGCTCATCAAGGACGCGATCTCCTCCGGGGCCGGCGGCAGCGGGATGGAGGTCGGCGGAGCGGTCGACTCGACGCTCGACTCCCTGATGGGCTCCTCGACCGGCGGCACGGTCGCGCTGATCATCGGTATCGCGACGGCTCTGTGGTCCGCCTCGGCCTATATCAAGGCGTTCGGACGGGTCGCGAACCACATCTACGAGGTGCCCGAGGGTCGCGGTCCGATCCGTATGAACGGCACCATGCTGCTGCTCACGATTGCGATCATCCTCGGCATCCTGCTGGCGATGGTCTCGTTCCTCCTCAGCGAATCCCTCGTGGAGGGTCTGCTGGGCCCGATCGCCTCCACCATCGGTGCACAGGGTCTGCTGACCTTCCTCCTGGATTCCTTCCTGCCGATCTGGGCATGGGCCAAGTGGCCGGTGATCCTGGTGATCGCCTTCGCCCTGATCTCGGTGCTGTACTGGGGCGCGCCCAACATCAAGAAGCCCTTCCGGTTCATCTCCCCCGGCGGGGTGTTCGCGATCCTCGGCATCGCCGTCGCTGCAGTCGCCCTGTCCATCTACATGAGCACCGTCGCCGGCTACTCCAGCTACGGCGCCATCGGCGGCATCATGGCCGTCCTGTTCGCGCTATGGGTCATCAACATCGTGATCATCATGGGCGCCGAGGTCGATGCCGAGTACGAGCGCGCCCGCGAGCTCGCGGCCGGCAAACCCGCCGAGGACTCCCTGGCCCTGCCGATGCGCGAGACTGCTGGCGCGGAGAAGGCGGAGGCCAAGCACGAGAAGATCGTCGACGAGGGTCGAGACATCCGGCTCCAGAACCTCCACCACGACTCCGAGGCGTACACCGGCGAGGATGCCCGCCTCACCCCGCGCCACGGCGTGCCCACCGTCGATCCCGACACCGACGCGACGGATCCGCGGCCGAAGGACACCTGAGATGTGCGGGCGCTTCGCCTTCTTCCAGGAGATCGAGCCGCTGGTGGACGACCTCGGCGCCGTGGACCTCACCGATCCGCATCTGCGCAGCCGCTGGAACATCCCGCCCACCGCTCCCATCCACGTGGTCACCGAATCGATCGACAAAGAGACCGGCGAAGTGCTGCGAGCGCTGCGGGTGGCACGCTGGGGACTGCTGCCCCCGTTCGCGAAGGAGGCCTCGTTCTCCTCCCGGACATTCAACGCCCGCCGCGAGACCCTGGCGGAGAAGCCCAGTTTCCGCGGGAGCCTGGGCCGATACCGCGCGATCGTCCCGATGGACGGCTACTACGAGTGGGTGCGCGGCGAGAAGGGCACCCGCAAGCAGCCGTACTTCATCGCCCCGGCGGATGGCTCCGCGCTGTACATGGCAGCCCTGATCTCCTGGTGGAAGGGTCCGGGATCTCACGAGGGCCCCGCCGCGAGCGAGGACGGCCGCTTCCTGCTCAGCGCCACGATCATCACCCGGGAGGCGACCGGAGAACTCGCCGAGATCCACGACCGCACCCCGGTGATGCTGCGGCGTGATCAGCTCGATCCCTGGCTCGACACGGCGATGGACGACCGCCACGCCGCCCAGGAATGGATCCTGGACGACACTCACCTGCTGGTCGACGCCACTCTCGCCGTCCGCGAGGTGGATCCAGGCATCGGCAAGGTCGGCAATGAGGGCCCCGAACTGCTGGATCCGCCGCAGACCCTGCTCTGAGCAGCGTCTCGACTCACACTTCACCACCGCGCAACGCACCGCGCCGCTCCGTTCCGCACCGCTCCGCTCTGCACTGCACTGCACTGCACTGGGCTGTTTCTGCACGGTTTCCGCACGGCTCCGACCATGGCCTCACATCACCACCCCTGGTGCGACGACCACCGGCGCAGATCCGACCGCGGTCTGACGCGCCGGGCACCGCAGCGCCCGTACCCTCAAGGCCATGACCAACGGTTCCGAGCATCGGACGGACGCACCCGGCGGGCGCGTCCGCTTCCGCGACCCGTTCCGCTGGATCATCGAGAATCCCGGCACCGTCGACCTGATCGGCTTCGGCGGCGCCTCATTCCTGGCCCTGCTCTTCTCACTGTGGACCGGATCCATCGGCTGGTGGACCCTGTTCACCGTGCCGATGATCGCCGCCGGAGCGCTGTGCCGGGTGCGGCCGCTGCTCGGCGTGCTGCTGATCGGCGGGCTCGCAGTGCTCCATCTGCTGGTGAACGTCCCGGTGGTCATGGGCGACATCATGACCTTCTACGCGATGTTCTGCGCCGTCGCCTACGGCAGGCCCGTCGTGCACGGTGTCGGCGTGGCCGCAGGCATGCTCGGCGTCTTCGCACAGGCCACGTTCTGGGCGATCGACGCCCTGCGCAGCGAGTACGGCGGGCCGATCGAGGCACTGATCAGCTTCTTCGGCCTCGGCCTCGTCGGCACCATCACCATCGTCGCGGTCTGGGCGCTGGCCAACCTGCAGCGGGCTCGGGTGCGACAGCTCGCCCTCACCCGTGACCGGGCCGAGCAGGCCCTCCGCGAGCGAGAGCAGCGCACCGCCCTCGCGGTGGCCGCCGAGCGCGCCCGCATCGCCCGTGAGATGCACGATGTGGTCGCCCACTCCCTCTCGGTGATCATCGCGCAGGCGGACGGCGGCCGTTTCGTCGCCGCACAGAAGCCGGAGAAGGCCGCCGAGGTGCTGGCCACCATCGGGGAGACCGGTCGAGCGGCGCTGGCCGACATGCGCTCCCTGCTCGGCGTGCTGCGCCAAGAAGATGAGACCAGCTTCGGCCCGCAGCCGGGCACGGAGAAGCTGGGCGACCTGACGGACCGGGTGATCGCGGCGGGGCTTCCCGTCGCTCTGGAGATCAACGGATCGCTGGACGGCCTTCCCCATGCGCTCGGCGTGTCCGTGTTCCGTCTGGTCCAGGAATCGCTGACCAACGTCCTCAAACACGCAGGCCCCGGCGCCAGCGCCGCCGTGCGGATCACCCGCGCCCCTCAGCAGCTCATCATCGAGGTGCTCGACGACGGCCAGGGCACCGACCCATCCTCCGACGGCCAAGGGCACGGCCTGACCGGGATGCGGGAGAGGATGTCGGTGTTCGGGGGCACCCTGCAGGCCGGTCCGCTCCCCTCTCGCGGCTACCGGGTCCGTGCCACCGTGCCGCTGGCCGGATCCTTGGAGCCGCTGGCCGCCCGCACCGCCTGGTGACCGCGTCGGTCCCCGTCCCTTCACCATGTCCTCCCTCAACCCCGCCCGTCCCCTCTGCGAGTTCCCAGGAGAGCCCCGATGAATGATCCCCTCGACCGACCGCTGCGCATCGCCCTGGTCGATGACCAGCCGCTGGTACGCGCCGGCTTCACGATGGTGATCGACTCGCAGGACGACATGGAGGTCGTCGCCCAGGCCTCCGACGGGGTCGACGCCGTCGAGGCGCTGCGCGGCCGCACCGTCGACGTGGTCCTCATGGATGTGCGCATGCCGCGGATGGACGGCATCGAGGCCACTGCCCAAATCCTCGAGCAGGCTCCGGCGGACCGCTCCCCGAAGATCATCGTGCTGACCACCTTCGATCTCGACGAGTACGTCGTCTCTGCGATCCGGGCCGGTGCCAGCGGCTTCCTGCTCAAGGACGCCCAGCCCGAGGACCTCCTGGGAGCGATCCGCACCGTCCACCGCGGGGACGCCGTGATCGCCCCGTCGGCAACTCGCCGCCTGCTGGAGCGCGTGGTCCGCGCTCCCGATCCGCAGGAGAAGGACACGGCGGTCCTGGAGCCGCTCACCGAGCGGGAGCGAGAGGTGCTCACCCTGATGGGTCGAGGCTTCTCCAACCGCGAGATCGGGGCGGAGCTCTTCGTCGCCGAGGCGACCGTGAAGACCCACGTGGGCCGCGTTCTCGCCAAGCTCGGCGCCCGGGACCGGGTCCAGGCCGTGATCATCGCCTTCGAGACCGGGCTGGTCGCCCCCGGCGCCAGCTGACCCCGCCCCTCCCACCGCCGCCGCTCCAACCGTCGGTATCAGCCCGCTGCGTCGCGGCATCAGACCCCGGTATGACGGCATCAGCGCTCCAGGTCGTTCCAGACCTCCGACAGCGCGACCACAGGCTGACGCGGCAGCATCCCCCGCCACGGGATCATCGATCACGACCGCTTACCTCCTCGTGAAGGACTCCGATGACTTCCCAGCCACTCGCCGTGCCCTCCTCCGGCGGCACCGCCGCTGCGGCCCCTGCACCGCCCGCCATCACCGCCCGCGCCGTCACCCGCACCTACGGCACCGGGGCCGGGATCGTGACCGCTCTGGATGCCGTGGACCTCGAAATAGCCCGCGCGGAGTTCACCGCCATCATGGGCCCCTCCGGGTCTGGGAAGTCCACGCTGCTGCACACCCTGGCGGGACTCGACGACGTCGACCACGGATCCATCAGCATCGATGGCACCGAGATCACCGCGCTCGGCGATGACGCCCTCACCAAGCTCCGCCGGGAACGCATCGGCTTCGTGTTCCAGTCCTTCAACCTGCTTCCGATGCTCACCGCCGAGCAGAACATCCTGCTGCCCCTGGAGCTGGCCGGGAAGCGCGTGGACCGCACCTGGTTGGAAACCATCACCTCCGCCTTCGGGATCACCGACCGGCTCTCCCATCTGCCCTCGCAGCTCTCCGGCGGTCAGGTGCAGCGCGTCGCCATCGCCCGCGCCCTGGTCACCTCCCCCGCCGTGGTCTTCGCCGATGAGCCCACCGGCAACCTCGACTCCCGCACCACCGAGGAGGTCCTGGAGTTCCTGCGGCTCTCGGTGGACCAGTTCGGCCAGACGGTCGTCATGGTCACCCATGAGCGGGACGCCGCCGAGCGCGCGGACCGCATCATCACGCTGGCCGACGGCCGGATCGCCCGTGACGAGGATCTGCGGGGCGAGCGCTGATGGCCCTGCGCACTCCGGTGAAGCTCACTCCGCTGCGAAGGCACCTCGCGGCCGTCGTCACCATCGCCCTGTCCTGTGCTTTCGTCGCCGTGATGGTGCTGGCCGGGAACCTCATGCAGGCCTCGTTGCGCTCACAGGCCTCCCAGCAGTACGAGGGCGCGGACCTCGAGATCGTTCGCCCGCTGACCGATGAGCAGTGGATGACCGAGGCGCCGCTCGAGGCACCGCAGGTCGAGGGAGCCGACGCCGTGTGGCCCCAGCTGCAGGAGTACCTCGAGCTCACCTCCGCGGAGGGTGACAGCAGTTTCCTCTCGCTCTCCCTGCTGCCGCCGGGGCAGCCGGAGGCAGACTCCATGCAGGAGGGCGTCCTGCCCGCCTCGAGCACCGAGATCGTGCTCGACACCGCCGCGGTGGAACAGCTCGGCGTCGACCTCGGGGACACCGTCACGGTGCCGGCCGAGTGGACTCCGAGCAACCAGGAGCTCCCGCTGACGGTCGTCGGCATCGCCTCCGCCCCGCAGGGTGCCGTCTTCGGCGGCACGCCACGGGTGCTGATCTCCGAGGCCACTGCTGTCGACCTGCTCGGGCCGAATGCCGGCACCATCACCGAGACCTGGCTCGCCACCGTGGCCGAGGGCACGGACCCTGCCGCTGTCGCATCCGCGGCGACGACGGACGACCAGAGCGTGCGCACCGTCGAGGAGGCCGAGGACGCGGCCGCCGGGCAGTTCCTGGGCGACTTCGCGGCCCTGGGGATGGTGCTCGCCGTCTTCGTGGTGATCGCCCTGTTCACCAGCGCCGTGGTCATCGCGAACACCTTCGCCGTGACCATCGCCCAGCGCACCAGGAGCCTGGCGCTGCTGCGCACCCTCGGGGCGACGCGCTCGCAGGTGCGCGGCGTCGTGCTGCGGGAGTCGCTGAGCGTCGGCCTGATCGGTGCCGCGGCGGGCATGATCGGCGGGCATCTCCTGGTGCAGCTCGCACTGGCGATATCCGCCGGCGTCGGCTGGCTGGACGGCGTGATGCTGGTGCCCTTCAGCCTCTGGTCCCTCCTGCTGCCGTTGCTCGCCGGCGTGGCGATCACGCTGCTCGCGAGCCTCGCCCCCATGTGGTCGGCCACCAGGGTGGCACCCCTGCAGGCGCTGCGCCCGGTCCCTCCCGCGATACATCACGGCATCGGCCTGCGAGGTGCCCTCGGCCTGGGCGCCGTCATCCTCGGCGTCGCCGTCATGGCCGGAGGCACCGCCCTGGCCATGAACGGCAACGCCACGATCGGCATCCTGCTGGCGATGCTCGGCGGCGTGGTCAGCTTCACCGGGATCCTGCTCTCGCTGGTCGTCCTCACCCGGCCCCTCTCGGCCCTCGTCGGCCGCATCATGGGCAGGGTCGGCGGACTCCCGGCGCGGATCGCGAGCGCGAACGTCGCCCGCAATCCGCGGCGCAGCGCAGCCACGATCGCCGCCCTCCTGATCGGCACCACGCTCATGACGATGATGGCCGTCGGAGCCCGCACCGCCGAGGCGACGCTCATCTCGGAGCTCGATTCACGGCGCCCGATCGACATGGTCATCTCCGCCGAGGAGGTGCCCGATGATGCCTTGGAGCAGGTCCTCGCCCTGGATGGCATCGACACCGCCCATGAGGGGAGCCGCGGGGACATCCAGGTAGGCGTCCCCGAGCCGATGACCCTCTATGGCATCTCCCCCGATGCGGTGCGGGAGACCTCGCACCGACCGGGCATGGCCGATGAGCTCGTGGACGGCGTGGTGCTGCTGGGTCAGGAGCGCTCCGAGCGCTTCGGCGTCACCGATGGTCAGATTCTTCAGGTCGAGGGCGCCGACGGCGCTGTGCACGAGCTGCGGGTCCAGATCGATGCCAACCTGCAGCTGTCCTTCGTGACCCCGGCGACGTTCGAGGAGATCGTGGGGGACGAGGCCACGACGGCGTTCTTCGGCGACTTCGCCGATCCCGGCACGCCCGAGCGGGAGGGCGTGGAGGCTCTCGACCTGGTGGGAGCTGTCGACGAGGTACTGATGGGCGAGGGCTTCTCGGAGGCCTCCGCCGACTTCGGCGGGATGGAACGGGAGGCCTACGGCCAGATCCTCACCATCCTGCTGGGGATCACCGTCGGCCTGCTCGCAGTCGCCGTGCTCGTGGCCCTGGTGGGTGTCGCCAACACGCTGAGCCTCGGCGTCATCGAGCGCACCGGGGAGAACGCCCTGCTGCGAGCGCTGGGCACCACTCGCGGCCAGATGCGCGCGATGCTCGGCTGGGAGGGTGTGCTGCTGGCGCTGGTCGGTGCGGTGCTGGGCATCGTGATCGGCAGCGCCTACGGGATCCTGGGTATCAACGCCCTGCTGGGGTCCGCGTATCCCGTCACGATGACGATCCCGTGGGGGCAGGTCGGCCTGGTGCTGCTGCTGGCCATCATCGCCGGTGCTCTCGCCTCGGTTCTCCCCGGGCGCACCGCCGCCCGGACGGCACCCGCCGCGGCCCTCGCGGACAACGAATGAGCCGCTGAGGGGGCTGCAGAGGTCCCTACGCTGAGGTCCCTGCACAGTCCAGGCCCTGCTCCGGAGTGCTCCGGGGCAGGGCCTGGGCTGTGTCTGGGCTGTGCCCCTCTGTTCTCTCACCGCGGGTCGCCGTTCACCGCGCGTCGTCGTTCTCTCCTCGAGGGTCGGCCGCTGCTCGCTTCGGAGGCTCGCCGCCACCGCTCACGGCTGCGCGGCGCAGCGGCCAGTCCTCAGTCGCCGCGGTGCGGCAGGGGTGTGGAGTGGACCAGTCGAGTCAGCAGCACGAACAGCGTGATCGCGAGGATCAGTGCGAGGGTGCCCTGCCAGTACATGGAGGCGTTGAGCATGCTCGCCCCCACCAGGGCCTGGAAGAGCTGCCAGGTGATGCCCCATCCGAGTCCGAAGCGGCCCCTGAGGAGGATCGAGCGCGCGGCCAGTGCGAGCAGCAGCGCGAACAGGAGCAGGAAGACCCCGAGGCCTATCCCGAGGCGGGTGTGCAGGCCGCCGCCGGCGACCACGACGAAGCAGTAGGTGGCGGCCGATGCGAGCAGCAGCGCCTCGATGCCCAGCAGCAGGGCGACGATCGGGCGGCTGCGAGGGCTCGGATCCGGGCCGTCCTCAGATCCGCGAGCGCGGTCGTCTCGAGAGCCTCCGCGCGTGGAGGTATGGGATTCGGTGGGCATGAGGGCACTGTAATCTCCGCGCCTGTGCCGGGACGTCACCTCCCCGGCCTCGTCATTCCTCGAGCCCGCCGACGCCCGCACAGGCAGCTTCTGAAGCACCTTCCGCACCCGGATGCAACGCCTTCGTGCCCGGCATCACGCCTGCTGCGGCCCGGACTCAGACGGTGTGGGAAGTGCCACCAGGCTTGCCCATCCTGGCCCTTGTCGAGTTCCCGACCGCCCCAGAGAATGGAGATCGGCTCGTCGGGCTGATGGACATCGCGGGAGCATCCGCTCCCCGTCCTGCCCCGAAGAGCCAGAGACCCGAGAACGCCCCGTTGAGGGTGACCCTCGCCGCGCCACGCCCCACGGGGCGGGGCGGGGCGTCCTGGAAAGAGAGAGTGACGATGGACTGGCGCCACCGTGCCGAGTGCCTCAAGCATGATCCCGAGCTGTTCTTCCCGATCGGGAACACCGGACCGGCGATCACCCAGATCCAGGAAGCGAAGGCGGTGTGCCAGGGCTGTGACGTCATGACAGCCTGCCTCAAGTTCGCGCTCGAGACCGGCCAGGATTCTGGCGTCTGGGGCGGACTCTCCGAGGATGAGCGCCGTTCCCTGAAGCGCCGGAACGCCCGCGCCCGACGCGCAAGCTGATTTCTCCGTCCTGCGGCGCCCCCCTCTGAGCGTGGCGCCGCAGGACCCAGTTGCGCTTCCTGACCGACGCCCCCGGCTGGCTCCTGCCCGCTCCTCGGCTCGTGAGCGGTCCCCGCTCAGATCGTGAGCGGATCCAGGTAGACCTCGACCATCGCCCTGGTCCCGCCTTCCGGGCGGTCCTCCCAGGTGAGCGTCCCGCCGAGCTGGCCCTGCACCAGGGTCAGGGCGATGTTCGTGCCCAGCCCCGTCGGCTTCGCAGCCCCCATGCCCATACCGTCATCCTCGATGGAGATGACGAGATGGGATCCGGTGCGATCGCTGCGGATGGTGAGCGTCCCCCCGGTCTCGGAGAGCCCATGCTCGACCGCATTGGTCGCAAGCTCGGTGACCACCAGAGCCAACGGCGTCGCCTCCTCCGCCCGGATGGACCCCACCCGGCCGATCTTCTGCGTGCGCACCTCGACCTGGCTGTCGGTCAGCTGCGGGGTCCCCGCGCGATGGACGGATGCGCTCGCTGCATCCACTGCCAGCCGCAGGCAGCGGTCGATGACCTCGTCGAAGTGGACGGCCTCCTGAGATCCCTGGAGCAGGGACTCATGGACCAGGGCGATGGTCGAGACTCGGCGCATCGCTTCGGCCAGCGCCTCCCGCGCCTCATCCGTCTTCATACGTCGTGACTGCATCCGCAGCAGCGCAGCCACCGTCTGCAGATTGTTCTTCACCCGGTGGTGCACCTCGCGGATGGTCGCGTCCTTGGTGATCAGCTCACGCTCGCGGCGACGCAGCTCGGTCACGTCCCGCACCAGGATCACCGCACCGGTGCGGCGGCCCTGCTCGGTCAGCGGCACTGCTCGCAGGGAGAGGGTCCCCCCGCGCGCTTCCATGTCGGAGCGCCAGGCGGCGCGACCCATCAGCACCAGCGGCAGGGATTCATCGACCGGGGAACGGGACTGGAGCATCTCGGTGGACAGTTCGGCGAGCGTGATGCCCTCCATGTCCCCTGCGATGCCGAAACGATGGAAGGCCGAGCGTGCATTCGGTGAGGTCCACTGGACGATCCCGGACTCATCGAGCTCGACCACCCCGTCCCCGACCCGGGGCGCACCGCGCCGGGGCGGGATCGGTGCACCCGCGATCGGGAAGGCACCGTTCTCGAGCATCCGCAGCAGGCGGTGGCCCAGCGCACGCTGGTGGATCTCGTTGTCGGACGGCTGATGGTCCGCCTCGGGGACCTCGGCGGCCAGCGCGGCGAGGGTGCGGCCGTTCTTGCGCACCGGGACCAGGGTCCCCATCGCCCGACGCCCTTCTCGTTCGATCTCGGTGGTGACACGGAGCGGGTCCCCTCCGGCCAGCAGCCGCGCGATCTCGGTGCCCTGTTCACCGCCGTCGCTCGTGGTGCCGACGGGATCCTCGTAGTAGACGGTCGGACCGGTGGCAGGACGGCAGTGCGCGACAGCCAGCGGACCGTCATCCTCCTGGATCCACAGCACGAGGTCGGCACGCAGAAGGTCGGACAGCAGGTTCCAGTCACCGACCAGGTGCTGCAACCAGTCCGCTTCCTTCTCGGAGAGACCACGGTTGTCGGCGAGGAACTTGGACAGGCTCGGCATGGGAACAGGATAGGCGTCCGCGTCACCTGGCCGGTGACCGTCCCACCGGCGAGCGGCTCCTCCGCACTGTTCTAGGCTGGGCCCGAACCGTTCCGAGGAAGGACCAGGATGAAGCTTCGCGAGACTTTGAACCTCCCGCTGTCCGCACGCGCCGCTGCGGAGATGTACGCCGATCCGGAGTACACCGAGATCCGCCGGCGCACGCTCGGCGCCGCACAGGCGGAATCCACCCTGGAGGGGGACCCTACCGGTTCCTTCACCGTGCGCACCGAGCTGTCGATGCCGACCGACCGGGTGCCGGACATGGTGCGGCCCTTCGTCGGCTCCTCGGTCACCATTCGTGAGGAGCAGTCCTGGTCCGCGCCCGAGCAGGACGGCAGCCGCCGAGGCACCATGCACCTAGACGTCGTCGGCACTCCCGCCGGACTCACCGCGACGCTGCGCCTCACCCCCACCGGAGAATCGACCAGCACGGTCGAAATCGACGGCGATCTGGTCGCGAAGGTCCCGCTGCTGGGGCCGCGCCTGGAGAAGGCGGCGATCCCCTACGTCTCTACAGTGCTCCGCGCCGAAGAGCGCTCAGCGTCGACCTATCTCGAGTCGACGACCCGCTGAACGACCCCTCCAAGGACGGTCAGCTCTTCGTTGCGGCGTCTGTAGCTGCGACGTCCGAGGCGGCGGCGTCCAGATAGTCCAGGGCGTCGGTCGCCTCGCTGGTGTCGAACCACAGCAGGGCGGGATCCGTGTCGTCAGCATGCGCAGCCGCCGCATCCTGCTCGGTGACATGAAGGCTCGCGATCCTGGCAGAGGTCGCTTCCCTCAGGACGACTCCGAAGACTCCACTGTCCTCGGCTCCGGGCGACAATGCGCCGTCGGGCACATCTGCGGCGATCACGAGCGCCCTCGCGCTGCTCCGTCCCGTGCTGAAGGCGACATGGACCGCGTCCTGGAGAGCGTCGTACTCGAGGTCCTCCTCGTCCTCGCCGGAGCGGTCTGCACGCGCTTCGACGGTGACCGCCCAGGCGGTGCGGCCCGCCTCGAGATCGAGTCGGGCGCCTGCGCCCTCGAGCGTGCGTCGGTCCTGGTCGGTCAGCGGCAGGTAGATCCTCATGGAGGTCATCTTCTCACCGGCTCCCTCAGCCTGGTGCCGGAACACCCTGGCCGCGCAGAACAGGAGAGGCCGCGATATCCCGCAGCCCCTTGCGCAGCGCCGAACGTGGAGCAATCTCGGCGAGCAGAGCCCCGTCCCAGCCCGCGGTCCGGCAGGCGATCGGATCATCGGGCAGCAGGTTCAGGGAGGCGACCGGGATCCGCGAGGCGATCAGGTCCCGCACCCGGTCACCCGGAACCGGCGCCCCCACCCGGTTGACCACGACATGGAGCTCTCTCACCCCCAGCTCCTCCAGCCTGGTGTGCTCGCGGAGCAATCGGGTGATGCTGATGGGATCGGCGGTGACCACCGCGATCACCGCGTCGGCCGCCTCGATCGCGCTGATCGCCGCGGCGTTGCGCTGCGGTGCGGCGGTGTCGTAGCTGAGCTCCTCGTCCTCCTCCAGCACCGGACCGATATCGGCGAGCACGAGCCCGCCTCGTCTCGCCAGCGCTCCCCAGACGCCTTCCATCGAGGTTCGGCGCAGCTCTGCCCAGCGGCCGGGGACCCCGATCCCGCTGAGCAGGTGCAGGTGGGGCTGGACCAGCGGCAGCAAGGACTCCAGGGTCTCCTCGTCCAGGGTGTCGCGGTCATGGGCACGTGCCGCGGCCACCAGACCGGGCGCCTCATCCAGCACTCCGAGCAGCTGGCTCTGCGAGGGGCCATAGGTGTCTGCGTCGACCAGGACCGTGTCCTCCCCGCTCGCTGCAGCCTCGGCGGCCAGGTTGACCGCGATCAGGGATCGGCCGGGGGACCCCGTCGGCCCCCACACCGCCACCAGCCGACCTGTCGGCACATCCTCGAGGTCCGACGCCTCCTGCACCCAGGAGTCCGCCTGCTCCTGCTCCCCCGAGACTGCCGCGGAGACCGCGGCCAGGATCTCGTCGATCGAGGAATGGGCGGGGAGCACATGACGCAGTCCGAGCCCGGTCTTCTCCGCAGCCTCCTCGGATTGCAGTCCCACCACCGTGGCGTCCCGCATCATCGCAGCGATCGCATCGCGTCCCAAACCGCGGACCGACACGTCGATGAGCACCACGTCACCGATCCCCGCTGCAGTCACCGCGAGGGTCTCGGCGAGATCCGCGCATCGGCGCACCACCCGGGCCGTGCGGTCACGGTCCACCGCCAGGTCGTGCACGATGCGCACCTCATCGCTGCCCGAGGCGCAGAGCACGATGTCGATCATGGCGCGAGTCCATGGGCGCCGGGGACGCCGATCACGTCCAGCCGTTCATCTTTCGAGAGCACCTCGAGCACCGCTCCGACGCTGCCACTGGGCACCAGCACCTCGACGGCCATCGACCGCATGCCCAGCGAGCTGCCCTCATCGATGCGGCGGACCACGGCGTCGGGAACCAGCAGCACTGCCTGTGCGTCCTCGGAGTCAGCACTCGTGGGAGCGGTATGCCAGAGCTCCACGGTCGCACCGGGGACGACGGACTCTGCCACGGTCGCGTCGACCGGGATCACCACGGGTCTCAGCGTCACGTCAGCTGCCTGCCCGATCGCCGACATCGGGAGCAATTCCCCCTCATGCACGGTGCGGGTGGCGACCGCGCCGGCGGGGATCGACTCCACGTTCCCGGCGTAGAGAGCCGTCTGGTCCCCGAGCCTCATCTCCACGACCACCAGGTCCGCGGAGTCGATCGGGTCCCCGGGCACGATCGGAGAGCGGGTGACCAGGACCGGCGTCGTCTCGGAGAGTCGAGAGACCAGCAGGGCTCCCATCAGCACGCTGGCGACGACCAGGACGATCCCTACGATCAGACGCGGATCCTTCCATCGTGGTCGGCGCAGCCTCATCATCGGTGCGGTAGCCCCCACTGCCCTCTCCTGCCCCCTCGCTGGGATCCCGGGGTACCGGGACCTCCCGGGAGGTTACGACAGCAGGGGCTCCGATGGGGCCGATGCGGGAGCTTTGTGGATATCCGGGCCGCCGAGGCAGATGGATGGCGGCTGTCCACAGCGGGGAGGGCGGTCAGTGCCGAGGATGAGAGAATGGCCGGGCCTCACCTCCAGGTGCTCCGCTCGGAAGGATCGTCGATGTCGCCACGTTTCGTCCCGCTGTCTGATGTCGCGGAGATGCTCTCCATCTCCGCGTCGCAGGCGTACGCTCTGGTGCGCTCCGGGGAACTGCGGGCGATCAAGGTCGGCGGGCGGGGTCAGTGGCGGGTCGAGGTCACGGAGATCGAGTCATACATCCAGCGCAGCTACGAGGCGACCGCGAGCATCCTCGAGGAGGAGCGCCAGCGGGAGCAGCTGAAGGCTGGCGGGAAGAGCTGACCGCACAGCTCCTTGCAGGTCGGTCCTGCGACGCACGGAGTTCAGCGCGGCAGCACGGCCTGCAGCGCGGCGATCGCCACGGTGAGCCGTTCTGATCCGGGGACCAGCACCGATTCCCCGGTAGGCAGCGCATGGAGATCCAGCGTGTCAGCACCCACCGCCGCGATCCGACCGATCACTCCGCCGGCAGTGGTCTCCAGCCGCACGATGCTGCGATCTCTTGCGAACTCTCGCAGGACGGAGCCCAGACCGAGCGGCGATCGTAGCGACTCCTCGGGCAGCCGCGCCCTTGTGGGCAGCCCGTGCACGAGCGCGATCGCTCCGAGCGGGACCAGGATGCGCTGACCGCCCGCGCTGTCACGCAGTGCAACCCAGTCCGACCCCACCCCTTCGATGGTGCCATCGAGACGCAGCCCGGTACCGACGTGGAGCGTCAGCCGCTGCGTCCCCGCTCCCCGCAGCCGGTCGGCCAGTGTGAGCTGGGCACGCTCAGCCCGGGCCAGGTCCTCTGAGACTGCACGCATCTCCTGCTGCTCATGGTGGGCGAACCGTCCCTCGAGGTCTTCGAAGATCCGCTCGAATCGCATGGCGCCACTCTAGGCCCTGCCCGGTTCCGCACCCTGGCCCGAAGCTTCTCTGCGCCGACCCTGGGTCTCTCAGCGGCCGCCGGGGATCGTTCCTCCCCAGCTGCCGATCTTCCACATCTCACGGCGACGCCATTGCGTCCTGCATCACAACACGATAACTTGCTCCCAACAAGCACTAGATGCATCAAACTGCACCAAACGACACCAACGGGACGACGTCGCTCCCTGCAGCGACGGCCCATCACAGCCAGGGGCTTCCATGAAGGACGACACCACGGCGACGACGCCGGGACACACAGGGACCACGTTCCTGTGCATGCTGCTCGCGGCAAGCGGTGCCGCGGGTATGACAGCCGCAACCGACTCGCTGCGCAGAACAGCAGAGACCTCCCACGCGGACCAGGCACTGATCGGCTGGGTGCTGGTCGTGCTCGCCGCACTGGGCGCTCTGCTCTGCCTCTATCTCACAGTCGTCTGGGGGCTCGCCACTGCCGTGCTCCTGGCTGGGCCCGCTACCCGCATCGGCACCGCCTCACTGGCTGCGCTGCGACTGCTCGCACCACGGCTCGCCCAGCGAGTGGCCACCGGGGCCGCAGTCGCGACGACGGCGACCGCCCTCGTGCTCGCCCCTGCGACGGCGAGCGAAGGACATCCCGCCTCCTCGGCTCTGAGCGAGCGGGCTCCCGCCCAGACCGCCCAGCTGCTGCCCACAGACGGCCCGCTTGCGGCTCCCTCACCGGAGCCCGCGGCATCAGGCTCTGCTGCCGGAAGTGACGCCGCCGAGAGCAGAGCGCTGCTGCCCCCGCTGGACTGGGGCGAGGAGCCCTCCGCCACCCAGCCAGCTCCCGACGGGTCAGCCTCGACCGTCTCCCCGGCCTCTGCGGCACCCACAGCGGCACCCGCAGAGGACGAGACGACGGACGAGACGACAATGTCCAGCCCGCACATCGTGATCGTGCGCAGCGGAGACAGCCTGTGGAGCATCACGGACGACCTGCTCTCTCCCAGAGCGACCGCTGCCGCGGAGATCTCCGCCTCATGGCCGCTGCTGCATGAGGCCAACTACGAGGTGATCGGGGCAGACCCGGATCACCTGGTCCCCGGGATGGAACTCACCGTCCCCCACGCACTGACCACCAAGGACATGCCATGAGTGCCACAGATCAGCGCCCCGCCGCCCAGGCCGCCAATGCCGAGACCTACGCCCCTGACGATCCGCGGGCGATAGAGCATCTGGTCGTGCCGGTGGCTCGGCGCGCTGTCGAGATCGTGCGCGACATGCGGCCGGAGAACTCACTGACCCGCCTGGTCACCCCTGAGATCAGCCAGCAGCTCGCGCGGCGCGCCGCACTGACCCGTCGGCTCCGGGCCACCACCGGCTTCGCGCCTGCACGACAGCT
Source organism: Brachybacterium sp. AOP42-C2-15 (assembly GCF_052377065.1). Lineage (NCBI taxonomy): Bacteria > Bacillati > Actinomycetota > Actinomycetes > Micrococcales > Dermabacteraceae > Brachybacterium > Brachybacterium sp. AOP42-C2-15. The sequence continues at coordinate 9,156 of NZ_JBQSWK010000012.1, read as the reverse complement.
GATGGTGACCGGGGTGCGGATCTGCGTGGTCAACGATCACACCGTCGAAGCCAGCTGCGTGCTCAGAGAGCCCGACCGCGCACGATTCATGGCCATGCGCTGGGAGCTGCGGCACACGGGGTGGCGCGTGACGGTGCTGGAGATCGGCTGAGTCAGCGGCGGCGACGCCTCATCCTCCGCTGAGCCCGGTTCTGGCCCTCTCCCTGCGGCGCGCCCTCGGGCTTGTCCTGCACCTTGTCGCTCGCGACGGGGCTCGCCTCGCCGTTCTGGGCCTGGCGCGCCTGCCTGCGGCGCTGCGCCCGAGAAAGCGTCGAGGAGTCTTGGACGCCACTGCCCTCGGCAGAGGTGTATCGCAGCTGGCGCTCTCCCGGGCCATCATCCAGGCCCTTGGCACGCAGCACGACGCGACCTTCCTGCGCCAGCTTCTCCTCAGCGGGTGCGTCGCTCCCGCTGTCGTCGCTGTCAGTCTCGGCGTCGTCGGCCCCCTCCGAGCTCGACGACTCCGCCGGCTCTGCAGCAGCCTCCTCGGACTTCACAGACTTCACGGCCGGGGCGCGCTCGCTGCCGGCACCGGCACTCGCCGCCGCGCCGGTCGCGGCAGCTGCAGCAGCGACCTTCGAGGCACTGCGCAGCAGGTCGCTGACAGCCTTGGGCACCACGGGCTCGACCTTCTCGACCTGGACCTCGAGGTTGTAGACGTAGCCGACCACGTCCTCCTTCACGCCAGCCATCATGTCGTTGAACATGAGGTGGCCTTCGCGCTCGTACTCGATGAGCGGATCACGCTGGGCCATCGCCCGCAGGCCGATGCCCTCCTTGAGGTAGTCCATCTCGTAGAGGTGCTCACGCCAGCGTCGATCCATCACGGACAGCAGCACGCGGCGCTGCAGCTGCCGCAGTCCCTCGGCGCCCAGCTCGTCCTCGCGCTTCTCGTAGGCGACACGGGCATCGGCCAGGATCTCCTCCTTCAGCACCTTCGCCTCGAGGTTCTCCTTCCCGCCCACCTCCTCGATGAGCTCCTCGGCCGTGAGGGAGACCGGATATGCGGGTCGCAGGGCGCCCCACAGCTCCTCCAGATCGACATCCTCCGCAGGCTTGCCGCGGGTGTGGGCGTCGACGGTGCCTCCGATGACCTCTTCGATGAAACGCTCGACGTGCTCGTCGAGGTCTTCACCCTCGAGGATCCGCGAACGCTCCTCGTAGAACTTCTTGCGCTGCTTGGTCAGCACATCGTCGTACTTCAGGACGTTCTTGCGGATCTCGGCGTTGCGCGACTCGATCGAGTTCTGCGCGCGCTGGATCGCGCCGGAGACCATGCGTCCGGTCAGCGGGATCGATTCGTCGACACCGCCGCGGGCCAGCAGGGACTCTGCCGCTCCGGAGTTGAACAGCCGCATCAGGTCGTCCTGGAGGGAGAGGTAGAAGCGGGACTCCCCCGGGTCTCCCTGTCGGCCGGAGCGGCCGCGCAGCTGATTGTCGATGCGGCGGGACTCGTGCCGTTCGGTGCCCAGCACGTACAGGCCACCGATCTCGACGACCTCGTCGTGCTGCTCGGCGACGGCCGCCTTGGCCCGCTCGAGCTCCTCGTCCCAGGCCTTCTCGTACGCGTCCCGGTCCTCCTCCGGATCCATGCCGCGCTTCTCGAGCTCGGCGTGGGCCATGAACTCGACGTTGCCACCGAGCATGATGTCGGTGCCGCGACCTGCCATGTTGGTGGCCACGGTGACGGAGCCCTTGGCGCCGGCCATGGCGACGATCGCGGCTTCTCCCGCGTGGTTCTTCGCGTTGAGCACCTCATGCTCGACGCCCTGGGCGGTGAGCAGCTTGGAGAGGTACTCAGACTTCTCGACGCTCGTGGTGCCCACGAGCACTGGCTGGCCCTTGTCGTGGCGCTCGACGATGTCCTCGACGACCGCTTCGAACTTCGCCTTCTCGGTGCGGTAGATGCGATCGGCTTCGTCCGCACGCTGCATCGGACGGTGCGTGGGGATCGGCACCACACCCAGGTTGTAGGTGTTCATGAACTCGGCGGCCTCGGTCTCGGCCGTGCCGGTCATGCCCGCAAGCTTCTCGTAGAGCTTGAAGTAGTTCTGGAGGGTGATCGTGGCGAGAGTCTGATTCTCCGCCTTGATCTTCACGCCCTCTTTCGCCTCGATCGCCTGATGCATGCCCTCGTTGTAGCGGCGACCGGCGAGGATGCGACCGGTGTGCTCATCGACGATCATCACCTCGCCGTTGAGGACCACATAGTCCTTGTCCTTCTTGAACAGCTCCTTGGCCTTGATGGCGTTGTTGAGGAAGCCGATCAGCGGGGTGTTCAGCGATTCGTAGAGGTTGTCGATCCCGAGATGGTCCTCGACCTTGTCGATCCCGGCCTCGAGCACGCCGACGGTGCGCTTCTTCTCGTCGACCTCGTAGTCACGATCCTGGCGCAGCAGCTTGACGACCTTCGCGAATTCGCTGAACCACTTGTTCGCGTCCCCGGAGCCGGGCCCGGAGATGATCAGCGGGGTGCGCGCCTCATCGATCAGGATCGAGTCGACCTCATCGACGATCGCGAAGCTGTGCCCTCGCTGGACCCTGTCCTCGGGCTTGAGGGACATGTTGTCGCGCAGGTAGTCGAAGCCGAACTCGTTGTTCGTGCCGTAGGTGATGTCGGCGTTGTACTGCTCGCGACGCTCGGCAGGGGTCATCCCGGATTTGATCACCCCGGTGGTCAGTCCCAGCGCGCGGAACACGCGGCCCATCAGGTCGCTCTGGTAGCCGGCGAGGTAGTCGTTCACGGTGATCACGTGCACGCCCTTGCCGGAGAGCGCGTTGAGGTACGCGGGGAGCGTCGCCACGAGAGTCTTGCCCTCACCGGTCTTCATCTCGGCGATGCGGCCCCGGTGCAGAGCCGCGCCACCCATGATCTGCACGTCGTACGGACGCTGGCCGAGCGTGCGGTGAGCCGCTTCGCGCACCGCGGCGAACGCCTCGACCATCACATCGTCGAGGGTCTCGCCGTCCTCGAGCCGTTCCTGGAAGTGGTCGGTCTCGGCACGGAGCTCGTCATCGCTGAGCTCGCTGAAGACGTCCCCCGCCTCTCCCACTCGCTGGGCGATGGCTTCGAGCCTGCGCACTTCCCGGCCTTCGCCGGCGCGCAGGATCTTGTCGAAGAGGTTGACCACTCGTGCTCCCGTAGATCTCGTGTACACCCCGTGGGGCGGCTGATGCCTGCCCCATCGTATGCGTCACCGCCCAGGAAGGTGACCACCTGCGCGCATCATCACCCGAAGCCGGTTCACCCGTGGACGGCCGCCGCGAGCTCGGGCGAGAGCTCCCCGGTCCCGGGCCCGGTGAGGACCTCGATCGTCTCAAGGCCCTGCCAGCGGGCGGCGCGCCGGAGCTCCTCGGCGAGCGCCGCGACGATCAGGTGGTCCTCCGGCCGCTGCCCGGTGGGCAGGTTGGGCAGCGGTTCACGGTAGGTGCCCCGCACCTCGAGCACGTCCCGGGCGCGATCCGCCCGCAGATCCACGCGCGCCGGGATGACGTCATCGAGCAGGAAGAGCAGCGAGTAGTAGCCGGTGGTGCGCCGTGCGGCAGGGGTGTAGATCCCGATGCGGTACTCCACATCGAAGAGATGCGCGAGTCGTGGGCGATGGAACACGATCGGGTCGAACGGGCTGACCAGTGCGGCGACGCGCAGCGGGGCGGGGGCCGGGGCATCCCGGTGCAGCAGCATCCTCCGGCTGCCGGCGGGGTGGGAGACCTCGACCTCCTGCAGCTCGCCCTGGACGATCAGACGCTCGACGGCGGGAATGACTTCCCGCGTGCGAAGGCGGAAGTAGTCCGCCAGCGAGCCGACCTCGGCGATGCCCAGCGAGCAGGCCGCTCTCGAGGTGAGCTCATCGATCGATGCTGTGTCCTCCCCTAGCTCCTCCTGAGGCGGTGGGGAGTCCTCCCCTGCGAGGGAGTACAGCCGCTCGAACTGCGACGAGCGGCCCACGCAGTCGAGGTCTCCGGTGCGGAACAGATACTCCACCGCCCATTGGGTGGCGGTGCGGCGCCACCCCCAGCCCTCTCCGCGCTCGGTGTCGCCCAGGTGCTTCGAGACGGTGGCCGCGCTGGCGGGCCCGATCTCCTCCAGCACCTCCCGGATCTGCGGGAACAGATGGGGTGAGGTCACAGCGATGTCCCGCAGCACTCCCCAGTCCTTCTCGGAGGTGGCCCGGCGACGGAAGGCCAGCAGGCGGTGTATCTCGGGAGAGGTGTAGGTGGCCTCATGCGCCAGGCTCTCCCGCAGTGCGCGTCGCGGCCCGGGACGGACGGAGTCCTCGAGCACGGAGGGGTCCCAGGGCCCGCTGCGGGTGAAGACGGGGAGGTGATGGGCGCGCGCGAACACGTTCACCGAATCGATCTGGAGCAGGTGGGTCCGCTCGAGGGTGCGTGCGAGCGCGCGTCGGCTGGTCGCCATGGCCGGCATATCGCTGCGGCGGGCTCGCCCCATGCCTTGTGCCCGCAGGGCGATCCGGCGTGCACGGGTCCACGTGAGGGTCGAGCTCATCAGCGGGGTGCTCCTGCATGGTCGGCACGACGAGGGGCGGGAGGAAGCTGTGCAGCTCCTCCCGCCCGGCCGTCGTGAAGAGAGGTCAGGCTGTCAGCTCTGCGTCGAGCTCGATGACACCGTAGTTCCAGCCCTTGCGGCGGTAGACCACTTTCGGGTGGCCGGTCTCGGCGTCGACGAAGAGGAAGAAGTCATGGCCCACGAGCTCCATCCGATAGAGCGCGTCATCAATGCTCATGGGTGTTGCGGAGTGCTTCTTCTCGCGGATGACCACCGGTGAACCGGCCTCGGCGAGGTCGTGCTCGTCCGTGGCCGTGACCGACTCCGTCTCGTCCTCGCTCGCGGCTGCGTCGTCCAGCAGAGGTGGGGGCATCTCCTGGTCAGCAGGCATGGTGCGGAGGCTCGCTCCGGCGCCCTGATGGGAGCGGTCTCGGCCACGACGGTGGTCCTTACGGCGGTCGCGGGACCGACGGAGGCGTTCGAGGAGCTTGCCGTAGGCGACGTCGAGCGCTCCGTAGAGATCGTCCGCCCGGGCCTCCGAGCGGATCACCGCGCCATTTTCATGGACGGTCAGCTCCACACGATCGCTGAGCTCAGTCTGCCTGGGGTTCTTCTCCTGTGAGATCTCGACGTCCACGCGGAGAGCCGCGGGGGCGAGCTGGGTGACCTTGTCGAGCTTGTCGGCGAGATGGCGACGGAATCGGTCCGGGACGTCCATATGGCGTCCGACGACATTGATCTCCATGAGTGGGTTCTCCTCCTATCCGGGTGCGGCCGCTCTGAGCCCGGCCGCGGTGGCTCTTCGGCTGGGTGTCGCACCTCCTGGTGAAGGGGGTCCCGCCGTCGTGTGGCGGGTATCACCAGCATGCCATGTTTTGCGCAGGGTTTCCTGAATGTTCGTCCCGAAAGTTCATCCTGTTCGCTCGCTGGCCGCGCTCTGCGCAGGGACTCGGGCGGAAGCGACCACCACCGCCCCCAGCACCCGCATGCCGGCGGAGGTGAGCGCCTGATGCATCCCGCGCAGGGTGGAGCCGGTGGTGACCACGTCGTCGACGATCACCACCGGAGCGCCCTGCCGTCCCGCTTCGCGGGCGGCGCGCCCTCGAAGGAGTATCTGACGGGTGCGGCGCTGTCGTGCGCCCTGTCCCTCCTGGGCGGTGGTGGGCCGCGCGCGCAGCAGCAGAGCGTGCCCGGCACCGCTGCATTCCATGGCACGCACCAGCTCCGCGGTGTGGTCCTCACCTCGACGAAGCCGTGCGCTGCGCTGCGAGGGCACCGGGACCAGGAAGGGCGGGGCGGGGTCAGCTCCCTCGACGAGCCGGGCGACCGCAGGGGCCAGCGCAGGGGCGATTCGTGCGCCGAGGTGGAGCATCCCACCGTTCTTCCATGCCAGGATCAACCGCTGCAGGTCCCCGCCGTACTCTCCGAGCGCGAGCACAGGCAGCAACGGTGTGTGGTCGACTCCGGCGGGCAGCAAGAGATCGCCGAGCTCCACGTCTCGCACCCGTGCAGCGCTCAGCTCCTGCAGCGCGTCACAGCACGACTCCACTCGGCATGGCGCCGTCTCCAGCAGCTTCGTGCATGGCTGGCAGAGCCATGTGCCCTCCTGCCCGCAGGGGCAGTGCCGGGGCGCGACCAGTGCGCAGGTCTGGGCTGCCACCCCGCGCAGCATCCCCCACAGGGTCGGGTGGCCGGTATCCGTCATGCCTCCATTTCACGCCAGCTCGGCCGGGCGATCCATCCCTGGGCCCCGTTGGTGGATGAAACTGCTCTGTGGAGGAACGATGGCCCGCGAGGCGGGCTGCTCAGTAGAACGACGGATCCCGGCCCTCGATGTCGACCGTGGCCCACCCTTCTCCGCTGCTGCGCAGCAGAACGCCCTCCGTGGTGCCGGCCCACACCGTCTCCGCCACCACCGAACCGGCGATCCGATCGGTGCCGGGAGCGAGCGGGGGCAATGCCTCCCTGCCGCTGGCGAAGTCGACGATCTGCGCCCGCCGCTCCCCCGACGCGGGGTCGGTCCCCAGCACCAGCACCGCGATCTCGTCATACCAGCCGGCCTCGGTGATGTCCTGGAGATAGGTGCGCACGGCAACGGGCTCGGTGAGCGAGGTCGGGCTCCCCTCCCCATCGCGCACCACCGCGCACAGATCCAGCCGGCTGCCCCCGGAATCCGCGGACAGCACCAGCATCCTGGTGGCGTCGGCTGCGATGTCCAGGGCACGAATCTCGCGGGAGGTCAGCCAGGGGGCATCGACCTTCGCATCGAGCTCCGCCCCCTGACCGGACAGCGCCAGCAGAGCGCCCGCGCTCGACCGGGTGGCGGTCCAGACGAATCCCGCGTCATCGAGGCACGGTGCGACGAATGCGCCACCGGTCGCGGCCTCCCGCACCGGGACGGAACCGTCCGTCGAGGCGAGCAGCACGATGCTCCCCTCCGGGTTGCGGGCTGCTGCGAGCACTCCGTCCTGCGCGATCACCGGGGAGGAGAGCTCAGCATCTTCGAGTGCAGGCACCAGCTGTGCGGCGGGTGCTCCCCCGCCCGGTTCGGCCAGCGAGATGATCCCGGTCGCTCCGGCGGCGATCGGGCGATGTCCGGGCAGCGCGCGCTCGGTCCGCACCTCCTCGTCGAGCACCAGCTCCTCGCCGTCCTGCACCATCCGGACTCCGGACAGGGTGCGCAACGAGCGCAGAGAGGCCTCCAGCTGGGACAGCGCCAGCATCCTCGGGCCGGTGGGAAGGCTGGCGATCGCGGTGGGCACCGCAACCTGCGTGCCGCCGTCGGCGCCGGTGGTGATGACGGCATCGGAGATCCCGGAGGTGCGGGGGATCTCGCTGCTGACAGCCCCTTGGAGGAAGATGGCGGGACCGGCGACGAGCGCTTCGAGCACGCTGGCGGCGCCCCGGCGCAGCGGGAACCAGCGATGATCGGGGACCAGGTGACGCTCCCGCACATCCAGGAAGTAGAGCCGGGCAGGGCCATAGAGCGTCTCGAACGCCGCCTCCGAGAGGAAGATCCCGTCGGGCACCTCGCTGAGCCGCCATTGGTCATCGACCTGCTCGATCGCCACCTGGACTTCCCGGGGCACCGCTCCGGCCAGCACCGTGCGCACCCCGCTGCCGTCCACCAGGGCGACCACCTGGAGGACCAGTGCGAGCCTGCCGTCATCGAGCGTCTCAACCTGCAGCTCCTGGCTGCCGGAGTACACGGTGATCCCGGCGGCCGGGTTCCACAGTTCGCTGGCCGGGTCGGTGAGATATGCGCGAGCCACCGCGAAGTCGTCCTCGGAACCGACCCCGGCCTGCACGAATCCGGCAGCGACCTCCGAGGCGTCGGCGTCGGGCGGGGGCGGCAGCGCCCTCACATAAGGGGCCCCCGGCTGGGACCGTCCGGTCAATGCGCGGCTGTCGATCGGGGAGTCCGTGGGAATACGGGCACAGGCCGCGCCCATTCCCAGCACCGCCGCGGCACCCGCAGCGCGCAGCACATGACGACGTGCCGGTCTCATCGCACACCTCCGCTCTCGTCGGGCTCCGGGAATGAATCGCTCCCTGGATCCTCCAGATCCGGGAGCAGGCCGGGTCCGATCCGGAGCTCCCCGGTCGGGGTCGGGGAGACCGCGGCGTCGGCCCCCCACCGATCCAGCGATCGCTCGAGCCGCAGCGGGGAACGTGTCAACGGGGTTCCCGGGCGCCGCGGGAGAGTGAGCCGGAATACTGCGCCCCTGCCCTCCTGTCCCCAGGCCTGGAGCCAGCCGTCATGCAGTCTCGCGTCCTCGGCGGAGATCGACAGCCCCAGGCCGGTCCCCCCGAGGGTCCGCGCCCGGGAGGGATCGGCACGCCAGAAACGGTCGAACACGTGCGCCGCATCCTCAGGGGAGATGCCATGGCCCTGGTCCTGGACCACCACCGCCACCGCGTCATCGTCCGCGGCGGTCTGGATCAGCACCGGATGCCCCGCGCCATGCTCGATCGCATTGGTCAACAGATTGCGCAGCACCCGGTCGATGCGACGTGCGTCGACCACCGCATGCACGTCCCCGCCCGCCAGCCGCACGTCCAGCAGGCAGCCGCGGGCCCCTGCCAGCGGGCGGAGGTCCTCGAGCGCCCGCTCGACGAGCGCGTCGACGTTCTCGCGGTGCGCCTCGAGCTCAGCGGCGCCCGCATCGAAGCGGGAGATCTCCAGCAGGTCCGTGAGCAGCACCTCGAAGCGCTGGACCTGCGCGGAGAGCAGCTCAGTGGTCCGCTGCAGCTCACCGGGCAGATCGGAGCGTCGAGCATCGAGCACCGAGGAGGCCATGCGGATCGTGGTCAGCGGCGTACGAAGCTCATGGGAGACGTCGGAGACGAACCGCTGCTGGACGTACGAGAGCTCGGTGAGATCGTCGACCTTCTGCTCGAGGCTGCGGGCCATATCGTTGAAGGACTCCCCCACCCGGGCCAGCTCGTCACCACCGGAGACCTCGACGCGGCTGGTCAGATCCCCTGCGGCCATCCGCTCCGCCGCGTATGCGGCGCGTTTCAGAGGAGTGGTCACCATCCGCGCCACGACGATCGCGATGCCAACGATGAGAGCCATCAGCACCCCGCCGCCACCCAGGATCACCCGC